>RFJA01000063.1 GCA_003695065.1 Alphaproteobacteria bacterium | reverse complement strand
GGGTGCGGCTACCACGCCGGGCACGAGGAATAACAGCCCGACGTGGCGGAACGCGTGGGGGAAGATCAGCGGCATCAGCGCCTGCTCGACGGACTTTCCCGCGAGCCACGGCACCAAATACCATTTCGCTATTAGAGAGCAGACGATCAGGCTCAGCAGGAACTGCAAGCCGAAGATAGCCGCGTGCGCCAACATTTGCCGGAACTCCCTTTCAGAGCGCGGAGAACTCATGGCCGTCCTAGGTGCGTCAACCCCGCCTAGTGGTACTGCTGTACGTCCGGTCGCCTCTGCACAATAGCGAATAGTCTTCCCCCTTGACATCCTCGCTGAAAAGTGTATATACACGTTATGAACAAGAAGGAACAGAATTTGGGGCCTCTCGACGCGCAAGACTGCGTCTGCTTTAACCTGCGCGCAGCGGCCCGGGCATTGACCCGGGCCTACGACGAGGCCCTGCGCCCGGTTGGGCTGAAAGCAACCCAGTTCACAATCCTGGCGGCGATCAACCGGCTTGACGAGGGCGTTCCAATCGGAACCTTGGCCAAGTCCTTAAGTATGGATCGCACGACCCTGACGCGTAACCTCCGGCCGCTCGAAAAGCAGGGGCTCGTCGAAGTGCTGCCCGAGGGCTACCGCCGGGCACGCGGCATGGTCCTGACCGGTAAGGGGCGCAAGCTTCTGGAGACGGCGTTTCCCCTGTGGCGGCAGGCTCAAAAAGCCACGGTGGAACGGATCGGTGACGGCCGCTGGAGGGTATTTCGGCGGGAGATGGCGACCTTGGTCGGGTCGCTGTGAAAATTTTTTGCACCGTAACGTGTAATTACACATCTAACGAAAAAGCCAGTATGTCGATGGGACGGATTTTGCGTACTGGGATAACGGCGGTGGTTGCCGGAGCTGTCGCCATCGGCCTCAACGGTGCAGCGCTGGGCACACCTCGATCCCTCGCAAAGTTCGATTGGGCTCACGAATTGGCGACTTGACAGGAGGATTTGTGACCGGCCGACAAGCGAATGAACAGATTTGACGCCTTGGAGACCAGGAAAGAAAGAGAAAATGACCATCGAATCAACAACGGTACGTGAAACCAACAATCGAGCAATACTTGCGAGGTTGTGGCTCTGAATGAAGGCAGTCGATGATGCGTTCAACTATGACCCGCAGGAGCAGCTATACGAGTCCCATAAGCGCCTCACCCGGCAGGTCGAGCGTCTCCAGGCGAGAGTTCGGAATTTGGAGACGCGCGAGAAAGAGGAGGTATGACAATGTCGAACCTAAACAACAACGCGACCACGGCGGTGCGGAAACCGGTCACGGTCGGAATCGATACGGCTAAACATCCGCGCGGGTTTGACACAGTCGAGAACGAGTTCCCGGCAATTACGGCGCGCGCATGGTTCGCGCGTGGAGACAGAGCCCCTTACGATCACCGCGCGAAGGAAATTCTGCGCCCGGGCGCAACACCGGACAGGCCCGGTGTCATCCACGTGTTTCGACGAGTCACGAGGGAGGCGACGCAGAACGAAGACGCCGTCTGGACCTCTTTCCTGCCGGGCTGGCCGGATGGCTCGTTTGGCTGGGCGAAAGTCGACCATCACCTCGCCGGCGAGCCGGTCGGGCCAAGGCTGTTCGTCGAATACGTTGGACACGGCGATTCTGATAAGCCGGCCGATTATCCATACGGTACTACGGAGCGCGCGGATCTGGTCGAGGCTCTGTGGAAGGCAGAAGGAATCAAGTCGACCTTTATCGTCGGCTTCGATTACTCCTCCATCGTCGCGCTCGAACTCCTCAGCCGCCAAAAGGACCGACATGACGCAGGGCTGAAGCCGACCACCCGCATAGAGGGCGTCTTGTTGATCAACGGCGGCCTTTTCGTCGATGCGCACACCCACCCCTGGTTCACCACGCCAGTACTCAAGTCGCCGGTCGGCAGCCTTGTGACATCGTTGGCACAACGCTCGAAGTTCGCCTTTCGCGAGCTGATGAAGCCGTTGTGGTCTAAGAACTACAACGTGGCGCCCGAGGAATTCGAGGAACTCTACGACGCCATCGGGCGGCGTAACGGCGTGGCCGCGCTCAGCAGGTCTGCGGACTTCGTCGATCAGCACAAGCGCAACTCAGAGCGCTGGAACCTGGAGCGGCTTTTCCATGCATTGCGAGATGATGTGGCGTTCCACATCGTCGGTAGCGAGGAAGATCCGTTCGAGTGGCGGCAGGTCGTCGCCGCGCGCGAACGTTTGGGCGCCTATGGCCTCGACACCCGCATTCTCCCCGGTGGCCACCTCACAACCTCCGAGCACCCGGAGCTCCTCGCACGAATAATCCTCGATGTGGGGCCCGCGAACGGCCGCTTAGGCACTGATTCCACTTCTCGGGCAACGAATGCTAGCGGCCCGGACAATGGTGGAGGAGTGCTACCGTGATGCAATCTGCACAGGTCGAACATATGCGAGCCGGCAATCCGAGGCTTGCGTCCGCCATGGTAGGGAAAATATTTCGTCGTGCGGTAATCGTCGCACTCGTCACGGGCAGCGTTCTGGCACTTGCCAATCAGTTCGGCGCCATATTCGGCAATGAGGAAATCGAATATTTGCCGCTGGCTCTTTTCTATTTGACACCGCTGGTCGTGGTCACGGCCTCACAAATTCTAGGCATTCGGAGTGCGACGAAGGATGTCATGCAACGCGGCGCCCCCGCACCGCGCGACGAGTCGATGCTTGCCACTGCTCTTGGAATGGAATTCCGCTGCGGGCCATCCTTGTTGGGATAGTCGTTGGCACCGTCAACGCCTCTATCGTCACAACGGCCGGTCTGTTGCAAGGCGCCGGCCTGACCAGCCTACCCGTCGCGTTGTTGGGTCAGGCTTATGTTTTGCCTGTACTTCTCGGTCTATTGTCGCAGACGATCGCCTATCGAAGGGCCACACAGACCGTCGGACTCTCGAAGACAGCAATCTCCGTCGCACCGGAGCAGGCAGTTTTTTTGAGCGATAACGTGTATATACACTTTATGAGGAAAAGGCGATATGTCCACGGGATGGATGTTGCGGTTCGCGGTGACGGCAGTTTTTGCCGGAGCTGTCGCCATCGGTCTCAGCGGCGTGGCCGCGGTTACCGTACCGGACGGGAGCGTGGACGCAACCCGTGAAGCGCCCGCGCTGCCCGTTGCGGCCATGAAGGCCCGGCTCGTATCCGGCTACGAGGTTCGGCGGGAGTTCGTCGGACGGGTCGAGGCCCGAAGGGAGAGCCGGGTCGGATTCGAGCTTGGCGGGCTCGTCACTGCGGTGCTGGCCGAGGAAGGCGACCACCTCGAACCGGGGCAGATAATCGCGCGGCTCGACACCGCCCGCCTCAAGGCGCAACGGAAACAACTGTTTGGCCGGCGCGCGGAGCTGCGGGCCAATATCGAGCTCGCCCGGGCGACGCGCATCCGTCAAGAGCAGCTCGCCCAGAAAGGCCATTCCTCCCAACAACGTTACGACGAAGCGCGTTTCAACGAG
>RFJA01000062.1 GCA_003695065.1 Alphaproteobacteria bacterium | reverse complement strand
TCGCAGACATTCGACCGCTGCGATGTCAACCGGCGCTTCTTTCAAAGCACAACCCGTGCCAAGCCGGGGATGCCGGGAAATCGTGCATTTGTCGGAAAACCCGGGTCTGGTTGCATAAAGAAAGGTCATTTGGCTGCCCAAAAAACAGGCATGAAGCGCAGACATTAGGCGCACCCATAGTGCGCGAATGATATTCCGACTTGGCGGCGTGGCCGGCTATGGTAGGGTCCGGGCCCTGGGGCAAAACTGGACCGACCGGCGAGTGCAAATGACACCTGGACGACACCGATGAAACCGACCAACCATTATTTCTCCGGACTTGGGACGACCATCTTTACCGTGATGTCGGCGCTCGCCCGGCGCCATGGCGCAATCAACCTGGCTCAAGGATTCCCGGACGACAATGGGCCGGACGAGGTGCGCGCCGTGGCGGCGCGGGCGCTGCAGGAAGGGCCTAACCAGTATCCGCCGGGGCGCGGGATTCCGGAATTGTGCGAGGCTGTTGCCGCGCACGATCAGCGCTTCTATGGTTTCGACTTCTCGCCTGACAATGTGCTCGTTACTGCAGGCGCGACCGAAGCTCTGGCCGCTTCGATGATGGCGCTGGTCAACCCGGGCGACGAGGCGGTGATTTTCGAACCCGCCTACGACAGCTACCGGCCGATTCTGGAGGGGATGGGGGTAACCGTGCGTGCGGTGCAATTGGCGCCACCGGCCTGGTCATTTACCGAGCAGGACCTGACGAAGGCGTTTTCGCCGCGCACCAAGCTTGTCGTGCTCAACAGCCCAATGAATCCGATTGGCAAGGTGTTCAGTCGCGACGAACTGGAACTGATCGCGTCTTTTGTCGAGCGCCATGACTGTTTCGCGGTATGCGACGAGGTCTATGAACACATCGTCTTTGACGGGCGCGCCCACATCCCCCTGATGACGCTGCCCGCCATGGCGGAGCGCACGGTACGCATCGGATCGGCGGGCAAAACCTTTTCCCTGACCGGCTGGAAGGTGGGGTACATCTCGGGCCCGGCGGCGCTTGTGGAAGCGATCAACAAGGTCCACCAGTTTCTGGTGTTCACGGTGCCGCCCAACCTGCAAAAGGGGGTCGCGCACGGGCTACGGTTCGATGACAGCTATTTCCATTCCCTGGCGCACGATATGCAGGCGAAACGCGATCGCTTGAGTGCGAATTTGACGAAGGCGGGATTCAGGGTGCTGCCCTCGGAGGGAACCTATTTCCTGACCGCCGATTACAGCGCGCTGGCACCGGGTGAGCCAAGCGATGCGTTTTGCATGCGGATTACGCGGGACGCGGGGGTTGCCGCCATACCTCTGGCGCCATTCTACGGGACGCCACCCGAGGACCCGCTGGTGCGCTTCTGCTTTTGCAAGGACAACGCGGTCCTGGATGACGGCGCAAAGCGCCTTGAGCGTTACTTTTCCGGGGTGTCTGCGCCGTCGGCACCGGCGCCGTCCCGAGAGGCCCATAACAACGCTTGACGCCAGTCGGCGTGCGACGTAAACAGTGCGCATCATATCCTGTGGCGGGTGTAGCTCAGTCGGTTAGAGCGCCAGATTGTGGCTCTGGAGGTCGCCGGTTCGATCCCGGTCACTCGCCCCATAATCCCCCGGAAACGGATTCCTCTGACACCTGCGCCGCCTGTGACGGTAGCGTCATCATGATGGGTTCGCCATAAACGTCACGGTCAACCGCTGATCCGTAGACCACGGGACTTGAGCTGCTACAGCCGCCGAGCAATGCCGCGCCCAACGCCGCCCCTAGCGATAAAACAATTATCCTTGTACTGCCAATAATTTTTGCTCCTGCCATAGCGCCATCCCGCTTCTTCCATCAATACATACAGTTTGCATAAAAAATGATTGAGTTCAAAGAATGATATGTGAACATGCGGTCATGACTTTGGAACTGCTGACAATCGACGAGATGTACGAGGCCGACCGGCTTGCGATCCGCAGCGGTGTCAGCGGTCTGCAATTGATGGAGGCGGCAGGGCGCGGCGTTGCCAGCGCTGTGACCTCACGTCGGAAGCCCGGGCGGGCCCTGATCCTGTGCGGTCCCGGCAACAATGGTGGCGACGGGTTCGTGGCGGCTCGGGTGTTGGAGGAGGCCGGGTGGTCCGTGGATGTGGCGCTGTTGGGGCGGGTCGAAGCGCTCAAGGGCGACGCGGCGCATATGGCCGGCTTGTGGACCGGACATGTGCGGCCGCTGGATGAGGCCGTTGTGGATGATCAGGACGTGATAATCGACGCCCTGTTCGGGGCAGGCCTGACCCGTCCCATCGAAGGGGCGGTGGCCAACGTGATTGCCAGGGCCAACGCCCATCCGGCGTTACGCGTGGCGGTGGATGTCCCCAGCGGTATTGATGGTGATAGCGGGCAGGTGCGCGGCACGGCGTTTGAGGCCGATGTTACGGTCACCTTTTTTCGCAGGAAACCGGGCCACCTCCTGCTTCCCGGTCGCCTGCAATGCGGTGTGGTGGAAGTGGTGGACATCGGGACACCGGCTGCAGTGCTGGACCAGATTGCGCCCAGGACCTGGCGTAACGACCCGGCCCTGTGGCTTGCGGTCTGGCCGTGGCCGACTCTCGCCGGACACAAATACAGCCGTGGCCATACTCTGGTAGTCAGCGGCCCGCTCCATGCCACCGGTGCGGCCACCCTGGCAGCCTACGGCGCGCTGCGTATCGGTAGCGGTCTGGTTACAGTGGCATGTCCCGAAGATGCGCTTCCGGCTCTTGCCGGCAAATTGACAGCGGTGATGACGAGCCCGTTCGGCGACGCCGGCGAGTTTGCCGGAAGTCTTGATGACGCGCGGAAGAATGCCCTCCTGCTTGGGCCTGGAAACGGCGTGACCGACGAGACGCGCACACGGGTCGATCTGGCCCTGGCGACCGGCCGCGCCGTGGTGCTTGACGCCGACGCCCTGACGGTATTCGCGGACAGGCCCGATGATCTCTTTAAAAAACTACATGAGAAATGCGTTATAACACCCCACGATGGCGAATTTTTCCGTCTTTTTCCTGATCTTCGTCAGGAGTCCAGCAAATTGCACCGGGCGCGTGTGGCGGCGCGGCGCGCCGGCTGTGTCCTCGTCCTCAAGGGTGCCGATACCGTGGTTGCCAGCCCGGACGGCCGGGCGGTCATCAACGACAATGCGCCGCCGGACCTTGCCACGGCCGGCGCTGGTGACGTGCTCGCTGGCATGATTGCCGGGCTGAGGGCGCAGGGGGTCCCCGCCTTTGAGGCCGCTGCCGCCGGGGTGTGGGTTCACGGGCAGGCCGCCTCGCGCATTGGTGCAGGGCTGATCGCCGAGGATCTGTGGGGCGCCATCCCCGGCGTTCTTGGCGAGTTGAAGGGGATGAACAGGCCCACTTGATTGGCTTTGCAAAACGGGCATATATGCTCTGGTATTGGCGCGAAAAGCTGTGCTATAGGTTCCCGCCAGATTGGCGTTCCCAGCCGAAATTAGCGGATTTTCCGGTGGCCAGCGGCGGCCGTCGGGGGGTGAAGCAGGCGCTTGGGCCCGGGGCGGGCGTGGCGGAACTGGTAGACGCGCGAGATTTAGGTTCTCGTGAGGAAACTCGTGGGGGTTCAAGTCCCTCCGCCCGCACCATGAAAGGCTTTGTCGCGAGCGCCGGGACATTGAACGGAACAGCGCGCGAGCGGATGGAGGTGCAGGCGCACCCGTCTCTCGCAGATATAAACAGGAGATGCCTTGCTGCGGCAGGCCAAATGACGGACTGATACAGATCATGCAGGTTGAAGAAACAAACGCTGAAGGATTGAAGCGCGAATTCAAGATCACCGTGGGGGCCGCCGATATCGAGGCACGGCTTGAGGGGCAACTGGCCGATCTGCGCCAGCGCATTCGCTTGCCGGGATTTCGGCCGGGCAAGGCGCCATTGTCGCTTCTGCGCAAGCTCCATGGCCAGAGTCTGATGGGGCAGGTGCTGGAGGAGACCATCCAGACGGCGAGCCAGAAGGCGCTTGAGGAGCGTGATCTTCGACCCGCCCTGCAACCCAAGGTGGATATCAAGACCTTCGAGGAGGGCAAGGACCTTGAATATACCCTCGAGGTCGAAGTTCTTCCGGCCATCGAAATTCCGGACTTCTCCAAACTGAAGCTCGAGCGTCTTGTGGCGCCGGTCAGTGATGAGCAGGTGGAAGAACATCTTGAACGTATTGCATCAAGCCAGAAGAACTATGAGCCGGCAGCCAAGACCTACAAGGCGAAGGAAGGGGATGCCGTGGTCATTGATTTTGTCGGCAAGCGTGATGGCGAGCCTTTCGAGGGCGGTGCCGCCGAGGACTACCAGCTTGAGCTTGGCTCCGGTGCCTTCATTCCGGGCTTCGAGGAACAGCTTGTCGGGGTCAAGGCCGGTGACGAGAAAGAGGTCAAGGTAACCTTCCCCGAACACTATGGAGCCAAGGATCTCGCCGGCAAGGACGTGGTCTTCGAGGTCAAGGTCAAGGAAGTGCGCAAGCCGGCCCCGGTCAAGCTGGATGACGACTTCGCCAAGTCCCTGGGGCTTGAAGACCTGGAGGCCCTCAAGAAAGCGATTCACGATCAGGTTGACCGGGAACAGAAGGCATTATCGCGGGCTCGCCTGAAGCGTTCGCTCCTCGATGCACTTGCCGAAACCCAGAAATTCGATGTTCCTCCCGGCATGGTCGAGATGGAGTTCGAACAGATCTGGAATCAGGTGATGGCCGATCTACGCCATCAGGCCATGCACGAGGGGGAAGACGACGACGGGCATCACCATCACCACGACGGCGAGGAGATGCCGGAGATCGAGGAACCCGGGGAAGACGTGAAGGCCGAGTATCGTGCCATCGCGGACCGTCGGGTTCGGCTGGGACTGCTGTTGTCGGAGGTTGGCCAGAAAAACAATATTACCGTGGGCCAGGACGAGATCACCCGCCTGATTGCCCAGGAAGCGCGCCGGTTCCCTGGTCAGGAGGACAAGGTGTTTGAATTCTACACCAAGAATCCTCAGGCCATGGCCCAGCTCCGTGCGCCGCTCTATGAAGACAAGGTGGTGGATTTCATCCTTGAGCTTGCCGACATCAAGGACAAGGAGGTGAGCCGGGAGGAACTTCAGAAAGCCGTCGAGGAAGACGACGATCTGCCGCAGGTTAAACCCGTGGTTAAGAAGAAAGCGGCCAAAAAGGCGGCGGCCAAGAAAGGCGCCGGTAGCAAATCGGCGGCAAAGAAACCCGCGGCGAAAAAAGAGGCCGAGGCTGAGTCCGGTTCTAAAAAGAAGGCTCCGGCCGAAAAAGCCACTGCCACGAAAGCAACAGCTAAGAAAACCACGGCCAAGAAGGCACCGGCCAAAAAGGCCGAACCCAAGAAGTGATTTGGTTCCGGGCGTCCTGCGGGACGCCCCCTTCTAGACGAGAGGATATGACGAGTATGACCGACGCGGCGGACATCTATATGAACACCCTGGTGCCCATGGTGGTGGAGCAGACCAACCGTGGCGAGCGGGCTTACGATATCTTCTCCCGACTGTTGAAGGAACGCATCATCTTCGTCACCGGACCCGTCCATGACGGGATGGCGAGCCTGGTCACCGCCCAGCTTCTGTTTCTGGAGGCTGAAAACCCGAAGAAGGATATCTACATGTATATCAACTCGCCGGGTGGGATCGTGACCTCCGGCCTGTCCATTTATGACACCATGCAGTACATCCGCCCGGATGTGCAGACCTTGTGCCTGGGACAGGCGGCGTCCATGGGGTCGCTGTTGCTGGCGGCAGGAGCCGCGGGCAAACGGCACGCCACCATCAACAGCCGGATCATGGTTCACCAACCGTCGGGTGGTGCCCAGGGCCAGGCCACGGATATCGAAATCCATGCCCGGGAGATTCTGCGTACCCGGGAACGCCTGAACGATCTGTATGTGAAGCATACCGGACAGAAGAAGGACGTGATCGAGGCGGCTCTGGAACGTGACCGTTTCATGTCGCCGGAGGAGGCCAAGGATTTCGGTTTGATCGACAGCGTTATCGAAACCCGCCCCCAGGGTGCGGAAGAGAAGGATGAGAAACCCTGATCGAAGCGGACGACCGGGTTCTGTCAATCAAACCGGCTCTGTTAATCAAATATTGAGCAGGGCGGCCGTAGTCTTGTGGTCGTTGCACCCGTAAGCACGGGAAAAGATTGGTGGATCACGCAATGATCACCCGGCTGTGTCGGGTTGGGAGCGGTTTGGGCGAAAAAGGCATTGTCGCAGGCGCATTCATCAGTCTACGATAGTCCTGTGTACAAGATATTGAGGTCCTATGACTAAAGTGAGCGGCAACGACTCGAAAAACACTCTCTACTGTTCTTTCTGTGGGAAGAGCCAACACGAGGTTCGGAAACTCATCGCTGGCCCGACGGTCTTTATTTGCGATGAGTGTGTCGAACTGTGCATGGATATCATCCGGGAGGAGCACAAGAGCGCCATCGTAAAATCCGGCGACGGGGTTCCAAGTCCGTCGGAAATCCTGTCCGTGCTCAATGACTATGTGATCGGTCAGGATCGCGCCAAGCGGGTTCTGTCGGTGGCGGTGCATAACCATTACAAGCGGCTCAATCACGCGACCAAGAGCAACGAGGTCGAACTGGCCAAGTCCAACATCCTGCTGATCGGTCCGACCGGTTGCGGCAAGACGCTTCTTGCCCAGACGCTGGCGCGCATTCTCGATGTGCCGTTCACCATGGCGGACGCCACGACCCTTACCGAAGCGGGCTACGTGGGTGAGGATGTGGAGAACATCATCCTCAAGCTGCTGCAGGCGGCGGACTACAATGTTGAACGGGCACAGCGGGGGATCGTCTACATTGACGAGGTGGACAAGATCAGCCGCAAGTCGGACAACCCCTCCATTACCCGGGACGTGTCGGGAGAGGGCGTCCAGCAGGCATTGCTGAAGATCATGGAGGGAACGGTAGCCAGCGTTCCGCCCCAGGGGGGGCGCAAGCATCCTCAGCAGGAATTCCTGCAGGTGGATACCACCAATATCCTGTTCATCTGCGGCGGTGCCTTCGCCGGGCTCGAAAAGATCATTGCCAACCGGCAGGAAGGCAAATCCATCGGTTTTGGCGCCAATGTCGCGGGTGTGGACGAGCGCAAGACCGGGGAGATTCTCCAGCATGTCGAGCCCGAGGATCTTCTCAAGTTCGGGCTCATTCCGGAATTCGTGGGCCGTCTGCCGGTGATTGCGACGCTCAAGGATCTGGACGTGGATGCGCTGGTACAGATTCTGAGCGAGCCGAAAAATGCGCTCGTGAAGCAATATCAGCGGCTTTTCGACATGGAAGATGTCAAGCTCACCTTCTCTGACGACGCGCTCAAGGCCATTGCCAAGAAGGCGATTGCCCGCAAGACCGGGGCGCGCGGCCTGCGCTCCATCATGGAAGACATTCTTCTCGATACCATGTTCGAGCTGCCTTCCCTTGAAGGGGTGGAGGAAGTGGTGGTCAATGTGGAAGTGGTCGAGGGCCGCGCCCAACCCCTCTATATCTACGCCGAGCGGCGCGACGACGTGGGAACCGGTGCATAACGCCAGTTTGCGGTCGCGAAGTCGTCGCTGCTCTTGAACCGGGGATGGCCAATCTCTATTTCTAGGATGTTCGGAGCGGTTCGCGGCACCCGGCCGCGCGCGGCTCCGGGCAGTTTCTCAAGGCTCTAACGGTTTGGGTTTCATGGACACAATATTTCCCGTTCTTCCGCTTCGCGACATCGTCGTATTTCCGCACATGATTGTGCCGTTGTTCGTGGGGCGCGAAAAATCGGTCAAGGCGCTTGAAGATGTCATGAATGACGACAAGCGCATTCTTCTGGTGTCACAGAAGAATGCCAATCAGGACAATCCTCAGCCTTCCGATATCTACGAAGTGGGCACGGTCGCCAGTGTGCTCCAGCTTCTCAAGCTGCCTGACGGTACGGTCAAGGTTCTGGTGGAAGGGGGTGAACGCGCCCGCATCATCCGTTTCACCGACCGGCAGGACTTCTTTGAGGCCGAAGCGGAGATTTTGCCGGAGATCCGCGCTGACGAGAAAGAGCTGGAAGGGCTGTCGCGCTCGGTATTGAGTGAATTTGAACAGTACGTCAAGCTGAACAAGAAGATCCCGCCCGAGGTTCTGGTCTCGGTCAATCAGGTTGACGACCCGAGCAAGCTGGCCGATACCGTCGCGTCGCATCTGGCGCTCAAGATCGCGGTCAAGCAGGAGCTGCTGGAGATCGTCGATGTGGCCAAGCGGCTCGAACGGGTCTACGCGCTCATGGACGAGGAAATCAGCGTCCTGCAGGTGGAAAAGAAGATTCGCGGCCGGGTCAAGAGACAAATGGAAAAGACCCAGCGCGAGTACTACTTGAACGAGCAGCTCAAGGCG
Organism: Alphaproteobacteria bacterium; assembly: GCA_003695065.1. Classification (GTDB taxonomy): domain Bacteria; phylum Pseudomonadota; class Alphaproteobacteria; order Sphingomonadales; family Govanellaceae; genus J090. The sequence continues at coordinate 352 of RFJA01000062.1, read as the reverse complement.
ATTCAGAAGGAACTGGGTGAGACCGAGGACGGCCGCGACGAACTGGCCGAGCTGGAAGAGCGCATCAAGAAGACCAAGCTGACCAAGGAAGCCCGTGAAAAGGCCATGGGCGAGCTGAAGAAGCTGCGCAACATGAGCCCCATGTCGGCGGAAGCGACAGTGATCCGGAATTATCTGGACTGGATGTTGTCGATTCCGTGGAAGAAAAATACCAAGGTCAAGAAGGACATCAAACTTGCTCAGGAAATCCTGGACAAGGATCATTACGGCCTGACCAAGGTCAAGGAACGGATTCTTGAATATCTGGCTGTGCAGCAGCGTACCGCAAAGATCAAGGGGCCGATTCTGTGCC
>RFJA01000061.1 GCA_003695065.1 Alphaproteobacteria bacterium | reverse complement strand
CAGAGACATTTGATGGGCCAACTGACTAGGCGAAAGCGCCTCGGCGATTTAGGCGAGCGATGGACGACGAAGCTGCTCGAGAATGCCGGCTTCGACGCAATCCAGGATCTGAATTCGATTAGATACAATCATCCTGGTGGAGATTTCCTCGCGGAGCGGTCCGGCAAGAAATACTTCATCACGGTCAAAGCGCGGAACAAATATGTGCGGGGCAGCCGCCGACTGAATGGTGGCTACAACATTTTTCCAGAGAAGGTTCGAAGGGCTGCGAAGGAGTACGACGCCGTACCAGCTTGGATCACGATACAGCTGGATATAGAGAACCACTGCTATTCAGCATACTTTGGAACGATCGATTCCCTTCAAAATCCGATAGCGGTATCGGTACCGATGTCGCAAAGGGCAGTTCGCAATTACGAATGCCTTGCCCATCACAAATTCTCGCCCAGCATAACATCCGACCTATCGAATCAGTTAGCGGAAACCAGTCGAAGCGAGCTTGCGCCCGCCAGGAGTCGCCCGCTCACCTCCCGGTCAACGAAATCGCCTCGCCATGAAGTGGGAACGCTATCGTCGCGGGCCGAGGCACCGGAAAGGAGTCGTAATATGACCGTCAGCTTTGAGGAGCACGTTTCTTATACCGATCCTACCATTAAGCCGATACTTCGAGAGCTCCGACAACGCATTCTAGCCTTGGGCCCTGATATTCGCGAAAACGTCACCAAGCAACAACGTGTGGCGTATAGCGTTAACCGCATTTTTGTTGAAGTGAAGGTGCAAAAGAAACGCGTACTGGTCAGATTTTTTGGACGAGGTCTGCCTGACCCCAAGAATCGGGTGACTAATATACCGCAGACGCACGGGTGGACGCATAACAAGGAAATCGCAATTGCGAATTCAGACTCACTCGAATACGCGATGCCTTTTATCAAAGCGTCCTACCACTCTTCCTAGACAGCGCGGCCACTGAGATGAGAACTATACCGCTGCCGTCGCCAACTCATCCAGCCGCACCTTCGTCGTTGCCACACCATTGCCAGCGGCTTCAATTGCGATGCCGACAGGGTAGAAGCCGACCGCCGGCGACTTGATCTGCTTGGCCGGGGTGTCCCACGCCACGCGCACGCCCATCGTGAAGACGGCCGAGCGGGATTTCGGCCGCCGGCACACTGCGCTTGCCAGTGCAATCCTGGGCCTTTCCGGCTCAAACCCGTTCGATGATCATTGCAGCACCGACGCCGGCGCCGCCCGAGAGGGCGATCAGTGCGGTTGTCTGATCGCGCCGCTCCAGCTCGTCCAGGGCCATGCCAATCTGCATTGCTCCGGTCGCGCCCATGGCGTGGCCGAGGGAAATGGCGCCGCCGTTGACATTGACCTTTTCCGGGTCGAGGTCGAGATCGCGGATAAACTTGAGGACCACGGCCGCGAAGGCCTCGTTGAATTCCACGAGATCAATGTCGCCCGCAGTCATTCCGGCCTGATCAAGTGCCTTGCGTGACGCTTCGATCCCGCCTGTGAGCATGATCACGGGATCGACGCTGGCATTGGCCATGGCGCGGATGCGGGCGCGTGGCCTAAGGCCAAGCCCGGAGCCCGCCTCCCGTGTTCCGATCAGCACCAGAGCGGCTCCGTCTACCATCCCGGGCGAATTGCCGGCATGGTGGATGTGGCGGATTTCGTTCAGGTCGGGGAAGCGCTGGATCAACGCCTCGTCGAAACCCTTGGCGCCAATTGTCGCAAAGGCCGGCTCAAAGGCGGCCAAACGCTCCACCGTCACGTTGGGTCGAATAATTTCGTCGGCGGTGACGGTGTTGCCGGTCTCCGGATTGGTGATCGCAATCAGCGATTTTGCAAAGGCGCCGCTGTCGCGTGCGGTGCTGGCGCGCTGCTGTGATCGAACGGCGTAGGCGTCTGCCTCCTCCCGAGTGATTCCCTCAAGCGAGGCGACCAGGTCGGCAGCAACGCCCAGCGGTACAAATCGCGCGGTTCTGGAGACCCGCTTGTCCGCGTAATAGGGCCCGTTGTCCGAGAGCATCGCGACGCGTGACATGGATTCGACGCCCCCGCCCAATGTCCAACCGTCAATCCCGCACTGTACCCGCGTTGCAGCCATGATGCAGGCGTCGAGGCCAGAGGTGCAGAACCGGTTTATAGCCACACCGGACACGCTATCGGGCCATCCCGCATGCAGGATTGCGGTGCGGGCGATGTTGCCGCCCTGGTCGCCCGTCTGGGTCACGCAACCGAGGATCACATCGCCGACTGCTTGCGGGTCAAGCCCGGTTCGCTCGACCAAGGAGTCGAGCAGCTTGCCCACCAGGTCCACCGGCGGGACCTGATGCAACCCGCCGCTTTCCTTTCCGGCACCGCGCGGGGTGCGCACAGCGTCGTAGATAAAGACGTCACCGCCTTTGAGGCCAGTGTCCATAAGCAATCCAGTTCCTAGAGAAAAGTTTTCAGTTGGCTTCGCACTACCTTGTTGAGCGCGTTGCGCGGCAAGGCATCCACGATGACCAGCCGTTCCGGCCATTTGAAAATGGCAAGATCCCGGTCTTTGAGATAGGCGGTGATGTCTTCCAACGTCACCTTGGCGCCATCCTTGGGAACCGCCACGACGCAAACGCGTTCGCCCATGGTGTCGTCCGGGTACCCAACCACAGCCGCTTCCGCCAAAAGCGGGTGGCCGGCAAGCACGCTGTCGAGCTCTTCCGGCGAGATATTCATGCCGCCGCGCACGATAAGGTCCTTGCAACGCCCGACGAAACGATAGAATCGAGGCGTATCGCCTTCGCCGACAATTTCAAACATGTCGCCGCTGTGAAAGAAACCGTCCTCGTCAAATGGCGCGTCTGCGTCCTCGGGCGCTCCCAGATAGCCGTCGAAAACCGGCGCGCCCCGGATCATCAATTCCCCGGCTTTTCCGGGTTTCTTTATTTCCTCACCCGTGGTGATATCGACCAGCTTTGTTTCCAGGCATTGCGAGATCCGGTTGGACCAGCGCAGTCCCTTGACCCCAAACCGCGGGAAGTAGAGCGCCCGCTGTTCCGGGTCGGGTACATCTTCGGGTGCGCTGATCAGGCAAACGCCTTCGTTGGAGCCGAACATGTTCAGCACATCAATGCCCAGAACCTCCGCGTACCCCTTCACCATCCATGGTGACAATGGCGCGCTGCCCGAGGCAATCTTGCGCAATGCCGACAGGTCGACGCTGTTGAGCAGCTCCTTTTGCTGCAAGATCATGTTGAGAATGGCCGGTGGTGCAATGGTGTAGACCACCCGCTCGCTCTCAAGCTGCCGGAGAAAAACCTTTAGGTCGAACGGGTGGTGAAGCACCATCCGTCCCCGAACGATAAGCCAATAGAACAGAAACCCCCCAATGGCCGCCATATTGACGAATGGAAACGGGTTGAGGAGGGTTGCGCCGTCCTCCAGGCGAACCGCGTCTTCGCTGCCTCGGACGATGGCGCGCCAGTGATTGTAGCTGCGCGGAACCCCTTTCGGCTGACCGGTTGTGCCCGAGGTCCAGCAGATGGTGTAGATGTCATTGGCCGAAACCTTGACGTTCTGCAAATAGGCCGCCGTTTCCCGCTTTTTTTCCTCGTCATGGGCCAGCCTGTCGAACGATAACATGCCCTGCTCGGCATCAGGTCCAAAGGCAAGGGTTGGAACACCATCGGGAAGAACGCTGCGGTGGTCGGAGGCGGGATTGGCGCCCTTGAAGCGGGTGGTGGAAACGAACAGCGACGGCTTCAGCGTGGTTGCGATATGGGAAAGCTCGTACCGCCCGTACTGCATCGGTACCGGGCTGATAATGGCGCCCAGTCGAGCGATCGCCAGATAGGTCAAAACGATCTCGACAATGTTGGGGAGTTGAACCAGTACGCGATCGCCCTTGCGCACCCCGGCGGCGTAAAGGGCCGTTGCGGTCTCATCGACCCGGAAGGCCATTTCCCGGTAGGTTAGAGACTGTGGTTCGCCGAACGCGATTTCCGCCCGGTTTGGTGCGTCCGCCAGGGCCGGGCGGTCCGGTGTCTTCGTGCGTGCCCGATCGAGAAGATCGGCCAAAACTTCCTCCCCCCACCAGCCTTTGCGCGTATACGCCTCTATGGTCTCGGCGCTGGATGTCTGCATTGCGTGTTTGTCCCTCCTGGCCCAAGCCATGAACCTCTGTGCGCCCGACTCTCCGGCTTCTTCGGCCGGATGGCGGGCTAGTCACTTGCATAACAAAACCATCTTCGAACACCCGCTTCTTGTCAAGATTATTCCGCGACCTGCGGCGGAGAAGCGGTGGTGGACAGCCACGACCCCAGACAGTATAGGTAAACAAGCGACGAGAGCGAGATTGCATGGCCAAAAAGAAATACATCCGTGCCTGCTCCATCTGGCGGGCGCTCGAGCATATCGGCGACCACTCAACTTTGCTTATTCTGGAGGCGGCGTTTCTCGGCGTGCGCCGGTTCGACCAGTTTCAGCGTCGCACCCGCATCCTGCGTACGGTGCTGAGCGATCGTTTGCGCAAGCTTATCGCTACCGGATGTTTCGAACGCGTTCCTTATTCCAACAGGCCGCTGCGTTATGAATACCGGCTGACCGAAAAGGGGCGCGGTCTTTACGGCGCCGCGTTGATGATGCTGCGCTGGGAAAAGAAATGGGCGCGCAAAAGTGGCAAGATCGAGGTCAAGCTGCGCCACCGGGGGTGCGGCAATGATATGGAGCCGATTTCGGCGTGCCAGGCTTGCCATGGCGAGATTGATCCGCGTGCGGTATCGTGGCAGGAAGGCCCTGGCATAGGCAGAATTCTTGCCCGTTACAATGTGCGCCGAAAGCAGACTGCAGCGGCGGCGGAACGCCACGACCCGACCACCCTTCTGGACGAGATATCCCGCATCATCGGGGATCGCTGGTCGTCTTTGATCCTGCGGTCCTGTTTTACCGGTCTTAACACATATGAAGAGATCCGCGAGGACACCCAGATTGCCACCAATATCCTTGCGGACCGTCTGAAGGGGCTGTGCGATGTCGGCTTGCTACGTAAGCAGCGCTATGAGGACCACCCGCCGCGTTACCAGTATCGTCTGACCGACAAGGGCCGGGATATTTATCCGATCCTGCTTATGCTTCTGGAATGGGGTGATCGCTGGTACGCCGCCCCCGAAGGGCCGCCGTTATTGCTGTTTCATGACGACTGCGGGAATCCACTTGTCCCGGAGATCGTCTGCTCGGCCTGCGGTGAGCCACTCACGCTTGGCGCCGTGGATTTCCAGCTTATCGAGCCCGAGAACGACGGCCAGGCTGCCCCGGCCGCCCTCGCTTCCCGATAAATCAGGCAATGGTGTTGCCGGGCACCCAGCAGCTATGGAAGCCCGCCGGTATGCGTGCGGGTACAAGTGCTCTTGCGATCGGGCCCCTGGCAATGTCTTTTGCGTCAAAGACCTGGATTTCGGCCTCGGGCTTTTCGGCATTGCTGACAAAGCTGACCACATAGCCGTCATCTTCGTCTGTGGCACCGACCCTGGGGGCGAAAGGAGATTCGCTGCCAACCCAACCTTCGGGGAAGAAGTGTTTCTGGGAGGCTCCCGTTTCCAGATCATATTTGACGATGCCGTTGAACCACAGCGTCGGGGTGTCCGCGAAGGTGACGTTGTAGGAATACCGGGTCTTGCGGCCCGTGTACCAGCCATTGACCATCGGGAATTCGCTGTTGTAGTCGTCGATCACCTCCTCCTTGGCAGTGCCGGTCTTCATGTTGAAACGCCAGCGACGTAGCGTGGCGTTCATACGTAACCACGCCAGCATGCGGGACAGTTCGCTGTCACGCGAAGAGAAGGTTGGTTCGGGTTCCATGTGGCGGCACGCGACCATGACGACTTCATCCCCTTCCTCCCACGCATTGACCACGTGGTAGATATAACAGGGGTCGGTTTCGAACCACTTTATGTCCTTGCCATCGCCGTAGCGGGGCAGAACGCCGAAGCGGCTCGGCAATTCAGGAAAGAAGGTCACCTTGTGGATGCCGCGCTGGAGCAGCTCGGGATCCCAGAACAACGGCAGGTCGTGGAGGATCGTGTAGTTTTCGGTTATCGCCATGTCATGAGGCAACCGGGCTCCGGGCAGGTCAATGGGCGTGAAATGCTTGAGTGATCCGTCCGGCGCAAGGACCCCATAGGTCATGTATGGTGGCTTCACGTCATAATCGAAAAACAGGAACTCACCGGTTCGCTCGTCGGTTTTTGAGTGAGCCGATACCTGCCGGAGCTTCAGGCCCTCGAGATCGACCTTGCCTTCGGTCTCCAGCGTCAGCGGATCCACGAAATAGGCGTCCCCACACTGGTAGAACAGGGTGATCGCCTTGCCGTTGAAGGGCACTACATCGGTGTTGGATACGTCCTTCAGCCAGTGTCCGGCACCCCACGCGATGGGCAAGTCGGTGGCCCGTGGGTCCATGAGTCCGGGCCATAGCGCCTTGCCCGCCTCGTCTTCCATGGCGAGGCCGGTGGTGCGCACCCAGCGGTTGCGGTAACTCACCTTGCCGTTCTTGAAAATCGCGGCGTGGATCATGCCGTCGCCATCGAACCAGTGATGTCTTCCGAGCGGTTTGTGTTTTGGATTGGGGCCATTGCGTAGATAGACGCCGTCGAGATCTTCGGGAATTTCCCCGATGACCTCCAGATCGTTGATCTCCACCTCGTCAAAGGTGGGCATATAGGGGCCCTCGAGGTAGGGGTTGCCCTGTGGAGCGTCCGGCATATCAAGCCATGAGCGGACTTTGAGCATTTTCTTTCTCCTTTGCGTTAGCCGGTGAAAAGCCGCCGAAAGGCGGAAGGTCGATGGCGCGTTGATATTCCTCTCTGAGCCGATCGATGATCGCGGCTGCGGGTTCGACGGCCTTGATCGTGCCGACGCCGTGGCCGGCCGACCAGACATCCCGCCACGCTTTGATCTTTTGTTGGGATCCCGCGAAGTCGGGGCCGGATTTTGCGTCAAGTCGGTCGGGGTCGTAGCCCATCTTCCGAAGACTTGCTTTCAGATAATAGGCATTGGCCCCGGTCAGGGCGTTGGACAGAACCAGATCTTCAAACTCTGCCGCCAGCAGCATGTCCCGATACTCGCGACTGGCCATGCTTTCCTCGGCGGCAATGAATGGGGTTCCCATGTAGGCAAGGTCAGCCCCAATCAGCTCGGCAGCGCGGATTGCCTGGCCATTGCAGATGCTGCCCGCGACCACGATCAGTCCGTCAAAGAACTCCCTGACCGCCGGGACGAATGCAAACGGAGACATCTGACCGGTGTGTCCTCCCGCGCCCGCGGATACGAGCACGAGTCCGTCGACGCCGGTTGCCGCCGCCTTGCGGGCATAGGGGACGCTGGCCACGTCGGCAAAAACCAGGCCTCCGTATTCGTGGACCACATCGACCACGGCTTTCGGGCTGCCAAGCGCAGTAATGACAATCCCGGGGCGATAGCGTTTAACGAGCTCGATTTCGTCACCAAGCCGGTCATAGGATGAATGCACCACCATATTGGCGGCATAGGGAGCAACCGGGCCTTGATTGCCTTCGCGCCGTTGCGGGTCAAGGCTTCTGGTCAGGCGGTCCAGCCATTCCTCAAGAATGTCGATGGTCCGCGCATTGGGGAAGGGAAAGGCACCAACAACCCCCTGGCGGCAGGTCGCCAGAACGAGGTCGGGCCCGGACACAAGGAACATGGGCGCCGCAATCAGCGGCAACACCATGGAGCTTTTCAGGCTGTCCCATTTCGAATGAATGTCGCCAATCATCGATCGCCTTTCGATCTAGTGACTTTCATAACTAAACTAACCTATTTCGGAAATTTTGGCAAGCTGTGCGCTTTGGTCACCACTTCACCCACAAAGATATCCCGTGACATGCGGCCAACGCGCCTGGCCGGTCTTGGGGCCGGCAGACCTTGGCCAGAAAAAGAATGGCCCCACACCGCGTGGTGTGGGGCCGTGCAATACCGCGTCAGTTGAAACGCCAGGTCGCGGTCAGTCCGTAGGTTCGCGGCGGACCGAACAGGGAAAATCCGTTTCCGAGGAACGGAATGACGTGGCTTTGATACTCTTCATCCGTCAGGTTCTTGCCCCACAATGCCAGTTCTACACCAGATTCTTCATGAGTGTAAGCGATGCGGGCGTCGAGCAGGCCGTAGCTACCGATAAAGGTCGGGTCAATATTGGTGGCTTCGTGAAAGATATCGTCCTGCCAGGCGAATTCAACCCGGCCATTGAGGGTGCCGCCGGGCACGTTTGCGGTCGCCGACGCGAACACATTGTAGGACCATTTGGGCGAGCGGGGCAGCTTGTTACCGTCGAGGTCGATGCCGCTCACGGCCGACCCTTTGATCTCGGTATCGAGATAGGCAAGATTGCCGCCAAGCTGCAGCCATCTGGTCGGAGCGATCACGGTTTCCACCTCAAGGCCCTTGACTTCGGCATCCACATTGAAGGTCACGAGACGCAACTGCGCGTCCAGCAGGAACTGCTGCAAGTCGGTATAGTCCAGATAGAAAGCCGCCATATTGAGCCGCAACCGGCCATCCAGCCAGTCGGTCTTGGCGCCGACTTCATAGTTCCAGACCTTTTCCGGCGCCAGAGGCTCGGCAACCACTTCGGGCGAATTGCCCTGGCTTGAGAAAAGCCCCGATTTGAAGCCCCGGCTGATGGAGGCGTACAACAGGTTGCCGTTTTCGGTTTTGTATTCCACGCCGAACTTGCCGGTCAGTGCATCCCAGCTCTCGTCCGCCATGATATCGTACGGCTGACCCGGGAACAGAGGGATGCCGGGCAGGGGCGCATCCTGCGCGTTGTCCACGGCGATCTGGTGAATGTCCTTCTCGTCGTAGGTGTAACGCACGCCCGCGGTAACGCTGAACTGATCGGATACCGGATAGGTGACTTGTCCGAAGGCTGCGTAGCTGGTGTTCTCTGCATCCTGGAAGAAGGTCACATCTCCGCCGGCGATGGGCAGCGGTGCAAATTCAACGATGAACTGCTCGCTGCGGTCCACCGATTCGGTGAAGTAGTAAACACCCGCAACCCATTCGACCTTGCTTCCCGAGGGTGAGGCCAGCCTCAATTCCTGACTGAACTGATCGGCCTTTTCGTCAGCGCGATCGAGGTTCACCAGAATCCAGGGGGAGGGCAGGACCGAAAGGTCCTCGAACCATGACAGTTCGGTTTCCCGATAAGCGGTGATCGACGTCCAGGTGCCATAATCGGCCTCGTAATCGACGCGCGCCATCAGGCCCCAGATTTCCCGATCTTGGAACGTATCCGGGCCGGAATAGGACTTACGAATGTCGGTATCTTCGGGATAGAGTAGGCGAATGAGCGGCGCGGTCGGCGTATCGTCAAAAACGGGGAACGGCACCCGGGCATTGCCTTTGGTTTGGTCGTCGGAATAGTCGCCGCTTACAAGAATGCTGAGCCGATCCGACGGCGTAACCAGAAACTGCAGTCTGGCACTGAAGTTTTCCGCGTCGTTGAGGTCCTCGCCAGTGATGATATTTTCTGAGTAACCGTCACGGGTCCGGTAGCTGACCGAGGCCTTGGCGGCGACGGTGTCGCCCAAGGGGCCGTTGATGACAGCCTTGCCCGCGATCGTGTCATAATTCCCATAGGTGGCCTGCACCTTTGCGTAGGCCTCATGCGATGGTTTGGAGGTGACAACGCTGATGGCGCCCCCCGACGTGTTGCGCCCGAACAGGGTCCCTTGCGGGCCGCGCAGGACTTCGACGCGCTCGAGATCGAAGAAGTCAAAGTTCGATCCACCGCCTCGGCCGATATAGACTTCATCAATGAAGACCGCCACGGTCGGGTCCCCGCCCGCCGAGTCCGAAGTCGACCCCACGCCCCGAATGTAATACTGGGGCTCGCCGATGTTGAACTGGGTCATGGTAAAGTTGGGCGTGCGGATCACCAGGTCGGATACGTCGACCGCCTGGATTTGGTCAAGCGTGTCCTGGTTAAAGGCGGAAACCGCGATCGGCACGTCCTGGATGCTTTGTGCCCGCTTTTGCGCGGTGACAGTTATTTCTTCGATCCAGAATGTATTTTCTTCCTGCGCTGCGGCCAGCGGGGCTGCCATCAGGGCGAGCGCCGAGACAGACAGGGCGACTGATCGATGACTCATTCTCATGAAGATGTCTCCTCCCTTTTCCTTGGTGCCTCGAGCGACGGTAGGCACCTCCTCCATGCAAAGCGATTGTCATTGTTATGCATAAAGTACGATTATGCAAGTCATTGTGTGCGACAGGGTGTGCGTGGGTTCAAAACCAGCGATTTCGATAGCGTTCTGAATCGGCGCGTAATCCGGGAGAATGTTGGTCCGAGGGCCGGTGACGGAATTTTCCAAACAAGCGCCTTTAATAACTTGCATAAACGAACTAATATGTTTCGGAAATAGACAGGCGTCGGGATTCACGAGTAAACGAAAAGGCGGTGCGCAAATGGGAGCAGCTATTGATTTCTACTTCGATTTTTCCTCGGCCTATGCCTACATAGCCCAGGCCAGGCTTGATGAGTTTGAACGCCGCCATGGTGTGCGATTCCAGATGCGGCCTTTTTCCCTGGGTGCCGTTTTCAAGGCTTTGGGGTCGGCCCCACCCGATCCGACAACGCCGCGCGGGCGTTATATCTACAATGACGTTGGACGCTGTGCGCGCCAATATGGTCTGGCGCTCAACTGGCCGTCACAGTTCCCCTTCAATAGTATCCCGGCGGCCCGCGCCTTTTACGCGATTTCAGAAACCGACCCGGATGGCGCAAGCGATTTCGCCAAGGCGGCGTTTGCCTACGCATACGGCGAAGGGGGCGACTTGGCAGACAAGGCGGCGATCTTGCGCCTTGCCGCAGATGCCGGCGAGGATGTGGCCGCAGCAGCAGCGGGCCTTGATGGTGAGCCGGCCAAGGCGGCGTTGAAGGCTGCGACCCAGGCCGCCTTGGAGCGCGGTGTGTTCGGGTCACCGACCTTTCTTGTGGGTGACGAAATGTTTTGGGGCGCTGATCGACTTGACCAGCTTGGTCAATGGTTGGAACGCGGCGGCTGGTAAGGAGAAGAGACCGATGAGCGAACCGGTGTATGTACTGGGCGGATACCAGACCGACTTTGCCCGAAACTGGGCCCGCGAAGGTCTGGAGATCATGGACATGTTTCGCGAAACGCTGGAACGGGGGCTCGAAGCGACAGCCCTTGATGCCTCGGAAATCGAGACTGCCCATGTCGGCAATTTCACCGCCGAACTGTTCTGCAACCAGGGTCACCTCGGCGGTTTCTTCGCCGCTGTGGATCCTGCCCTTGCCGGCGTACCCGCGGCACGCCACGAAGGGGCCTGCGCCTCGGGCAGTCTTGCCCTGCTCGCCGCTGCCGCTGAGATCGAGGCCGGGCGCTATGGTATGGCTGCGGTTCTCGGGATCGAGATGATGCGCAACGTGCCGGGTGATCAGGCGGCCGCCAATATCGGTGGGCCGGCCATGTGGAGCGGTCACGAGTGTCTGAACGTCAAATATCCCTGGCCGCACATGTTTTCGCGCCTTGGTGATGAGTACGACCGACGCTATGGCCTGCGCCACGATCACCTCGCGGCCATTGCCCAGATCAATTTCTCCAACGCCCGGCGCAATCCCAACGCCCAATCCCGAGGCTGGAGCTTCAATGAAAAGAGCTTCACGCAAGACGAGGAATGGAACCCGGTGATCGAAGGCCGTATCCGCCGCCACGAT
>RFJA01000060.1 GCA_003695065.1 Alphaproteobacteria bacterium | reverse complement strand
TGGCAAGGGCTGCCGGGGTGAATTCGCTTTCGCGCATCACCCATGCCCCGCCGACCGCTGCCATCTCGGCAGCGTTGGCGCTCTGGTGATCATCGGTGGCATGGGCGAGCGGCACCAGAACCGCAGGGCGACCAGCGGCGGCAAGCTCGCTCACGGTGGACGCACCGGCCCGCGCAATCACCAGGTGGGTCCATTCCAGCCGCGCCGGCAGATCGTCGATAAAGGTCATGACCTGCGCGGCGACCCCAAGTTCGGCATACCGGTCTCTCACCCGATCCAGATCCTCTTCACGACATTGCTGGGTGATCTGCAAGCGATCGAGGAGCGCCCGCGGCAACGTCGAGATCGCCGCCGGGACCACGTCGCTGAGGATCCGCGCGCCCTGGCTCCCGCCAATGACCAGAATTCGCATCAGCGAGTCGGCTGAAAATTCGGGATAGGGCCGGTCGCGCAGCGCCCTGATTTCACTGCGCACCGGATTGCCGGTTACCACTGTGCGCCGCCCCGCGGGCACCCGGCGTGTGTCCTCGAACGACAGGGCAATCAGCCTGGCCACGCGCGCAAGCAGGCGGTTGGTGCGGCCGAACACGGCGTTCTGTTCATGCAGGCACAGCGGCGTGCCGGTGCAAAAGGCGGCGACACCCGCCGGCAGCGATGGATAACCGCCAAACCCGACCACAGCCGCGGGACGGAAACGACGGAATAGACGCGTTGCAGCAAAGATGCCCCTGACGATCTCACCCAACGCTTTCAGACGCCCCCAAAGACCACCCTGGGACCGCCCGCTGGCCACTTCAAAGATGGTCACGCCTTCAAACAGGGGGGCAAAACGCATACCCCTGCCGTCCGTCACCAGAGCGGGCTTGTGTCCGCGCCGGATCAGTTCCATGGCCAGCGCCTGGGCCGGAATCATGTGGCCTCCGGTACCGCCCGCGGCAAGCATGATATGGAGCCCGCGCCTTACCATGCCTGCCTCCATGCCCGGCGCGCCGAGCGTCCACCGCGGGTATCGCGTCGGGTCAGGGCGAGCACCATGCCCATGGAAATGCTGAGCGCCAGCAACGACGATCCACCGTAGCTGACAAAAGGCAGCGTCATGCCCTTGGCCGGCAGCAACGCCAGATTGACAGCGATGTTGATAAACGCCTGCAAACCAAACTGGATCAACAAACCGGCCGTGGCGAGAAACACGAAATAGTCGTCTTCGCGCAACAGGTTGAGCAACCCACGCACCACAATGACGGCAAACAGAACCACCAGACCGACGCAGGCCAGTGCGCCAAATTCCTCGCCCGCGACCGCAAAAATGAAATCGGTATGGGAGTCAGGCAGCACGCGCTTGACCAGGCCCTCGCCGGGACCGCGTCCGAACATCCCGCCGGCGCGAAACGCATTCAATGCTGTGTCGATCTGATAGGTGTCACCGGTGGTGGGATCGAGAAACCGGTCGATCCGGCTCGCCACATGGGGCAGAAAACTGTAGGCAGCGACCAGCCCCAGAATGCCGGCAAGCCCCAGCCCGAGCACCCAGAACAACGGCAGACCGGCTAGAAAGAACTGGGCCAGCCAGACCACGGTAATCAGCACCGTCTGGCCAAGATCCGGCTGCGAGACGAGCAGCAGCGCCACCATCAGATAGAGCGCGGTGGCAATCCGCCAACCGGGAAACACAGGGTCGCGTTCCTGCTCGGCAAACATCCAGGCGCTGACAACGATGAAGGCGGGTTTCAGAAACTCCGACGGCTGCAACGTAAAACCGCCGAGCGGCAACCAGCGCTGGGACCCCTTGATCTCGGGACCAAAAAGGGTGGCTGCCGCGACCAGCGACAGGGCAACCGGGAACATCACGACCGCGAGACGCCGCACCGTCCTGACCGAAGCCAGCGAAATCGCGAACATCAATCCAAGGGCGAGCACCAGGAACGCCATCTGACGTTCGGCAAAATGGAACGAGTTGAGCCCCAGGCGCTCCGCCACCGCGACACTGGCCCCGATGGTGAGCAACAGGCCAAACGCAATCAGAATAGCCAGCGAGAACAGCAGCCAGCGATCCACCGTCCACCACCAGCGGCCGATCAGGCTGGTGTCGGTGCGGGCGAACACGTTCATGGCCGCCCCCCTTCCGCTGCAGATGGCGTATCGCGCCCGAGAAGCGCTCGGACAGCAGCCGCAAAGGCGTCCCCGCGCGCCTCGAAATTGGGGAACTGGTCGAACGAAGCACACGCCGGGGACAGCAGAATGACGGCCCTGCCCCGTCCCTTGGCGTCGGCCCAGGCCTGGGTCACCGCGGTGCCAAGGTCACCGGCCATCACCCAGTCCACTTTTCCATCGAGCGATTCGGCGAATCCCGCCGCTGCCTCGCCAATCAAATAGGCGCGGCGAATGCGCGGAAACAAGGCTTCAAGCCCGGAAAGATCCGTTGTCTTGGGTCGGCCGCCGGCGATCCAGTAAATATTGTCGAAACTGGCCAGGGCACGCGCCGCGGCATCCACGTTGGTCGCCTTGGAGTCATTGACGAATTCAATGCCATTGGCCGTGGCCACGCGCTGCATGCGGTGAGCAAGCCCCGGGAAAGTCGCGAACGCGTCCAGAATGGTGTTGGCGTCGAGCCCAAGGGCGCGGCACGCCGCATAGGCCGCGGCGGCATTCTGGCCATTATGCTGCCCGCGCAGGGCGGGCGCTTTGCTCAGGGACCCCACTGGCGTCAGTTGGCCCGCGATCTGATCGTAAAGGGTGCCGTTCTGGACCGCGACCCCGCCGGCCAGCAATCGCGCGCCCGATATCGGAATGACACGCACTGTTCCCTGAGCATGGAGTCGATCAGCAAAACGCAGCCCATGGGCATCATCGACGCCAATCACCGCAGTCTGTCCGGCGCACTGGCGGGTGAACAGGCGCTCCTTGGCCGTGGCATAGCCCGCCATATCGCCATGACGATCGAGATGGTCAGGCGTCAGATTGAGAAAGACGCCCACGTCGGGAACAAAGGCCTCGGTCAAATCAATCTGGTAGGAAGACAGCTCCAGTACATAGACCCCGCCTTCGTCAAGCGGGTCCAGCGCCAGAACCGGTGCCCCGATATTTCCCCCCACAGCCGCAGCCCGACCGGACCCG
The DNA here is from genome assembly GCA_003695065.1 of Alphaproteobacteria bacterium. Classification (GTDB taxonomy): domain Bacteria; phylum Pseudomonadota; class Alphaproteobacteria; order Sphingomonadales; family Govanellaceae; genus J090. The sequence continues at coordinate 2,159 of RFJA01000060.1, read as the reverse complement.
CCGAGAACATGACCGATGAGTGCGGTGGTTGTCGATTTGCCGTTGGTCCCGGTCACCGCCACCACCTTGTGGGCTGGCAAATCGGCCCGAGCCATCTGGAACAATTCCATATCGCCAAGAATTGGAACGCTGGCTCCACGTGCCGCCCTGACCACAGGATGCGGTTCCGGGTGGGTGAGTGGAACGCCGGGGCTCAGGACCAGCGCGGCGACCCGCGTCCAGTCAAGCGTCGCCATGTCCTCAACCCGGAATCCGGCGGCCGATGCACCATCGCGTTGCCGGTGATTGTCGTCCCACAGCACCGGTTCCGCCCCGCCGGCGCGCAGGGCCGCCGCCACAGCAAGGCCGGAGCGGCCCAGTCCGAAGACCGCCACTCGTTCGCCTCTGTATGCCGTGACAGCAATCACCGGTGTTTCCCTATCGCAGCTTCAACGTTGACAACCCGACAAGCGCCAGGATCACGGCGATGATCCAGAACCTGATCACCACCGTGGATTCGGCCCAGCCCTTTTCTTCGAAATGGTGATGCAGCGGCGCCATGCGGAACACACGTCGCCCGGTCAGCTTGAACGAGGCGACCTGAACGATGACGCTCACCGTCTCCAGAACGAACAGCCCGCCGACGATAGCCAGAACGATTTCGTGCTTGGTCACCACGGCGACTGCACCAAGCGCGCCCCCCAACGACAGACTGCCGGTATCCCCCATGAACACCATGGCGGGCGGCGCGTTGAACCACAGAAATCCCAATCCCGCACCAACCAGGGCGCCACAAAACACGGCGAGTTCGCCCGCGCCCGGCACCGCCGTGATCTGGAGGTAGTTGGAAAAAACCGCGTTGCCCACGAGATAGGAAATCAGAGCGAAAGTCGCCGCCGCGATAATCACCGGCACGATCGCCAGGCCATCGAGACCATCGGTCAGATTGACCGCATTCGACGCGCCAACAATCACCACCACCCCGAACACATAGAAGAACAGGCCGAGATCCAGGAGAACCCCTTTCAGCAGGGGAACGGCGAGCCGACCGCTGAGTTCCGGACCGGATGCCTGCATGATCCAGGCGATGGCTGCCAGCGCGACCCCGGCTTCAATCACCAGCTTGACCTTGCCGGGCAGTCCGCGGCTGTTGGCCCGGGTGACCTTCAGATAATCGTCGGCAAACCCGACAAGCCCGAAGCCAGTGGTCACCCAGAGACACGCCCAGACATAGCGGTTGGTCAAATCCGCCCACAGCAGCGTTGCAATCAGGAACGCCAGCAGGATCAGCACGCCGCCCATGGTCGGGGTGCCCTGCTTGGTGACGATGTGACTTTGCGGACCATCGCCACGGATCGGCTGACCCCGCTTCTGCTTGCGTTTCAGCCAGGCAATCAACGGCGGACCAAACACGAACGCCACCAGCAAGGCCGTAATCACCGCGCCGCCGGTTCTGAATGTCAGGTACCGGAACAGGTTGAAGGCGGAAAACTGGTCGCTCAGCGGGTACAGGAGATTGTAAAGCATGGTTTGTTCTCCTACCCCGTGGCCGTTTTCTTGGAGTGTTTTTCGCCAAGCGCCTTCAGGCGCTCGACGATTTTTGCCATGCCCATGGACTGCGAACCCTTGACCATGATCACGTCATTGGGTTCGATACAGGGCCGCAACAAATCCATCGCCGCCTCGGCACTGTCCACGTGCCCAAGGTGCAGATGACCTGGCAATGCCTTGGCAAGACAGGCCATCATCCGCCCCACCGTCACCACCAGGTCGATCCCGGTCTCGATGATCGGGTCCACCAGTTCCGCGTGAAACCGGGGCGAGGCTTCGCCAAGCTCCATCATGTCGCCAAGAACGGCAATCCGCCGCCCCTTGCCTGCACTGCCCCCTTTGCCTGCGCCGCTCCTGATGTTTCGCGATCCGGGCGTGCTATTGCCAAGCGTCGCCAGCGCTGCCCGCATCGACGCCGGATTAGCGTTATAGCTTTCATCAATCACCCAGAACGCGGAGCGCGGTCCCAGCGCGACACGGTGGCGTTGCCCGCGACCCTGGACGGGCGCCATTTCGGCCAGGGCCAGACCGGCAAGCCCGAGATCACCTTCCACAGCGTGAACCGCCCCGAGCACGGCGAGGCTGTTCATGATCCAGTGACGTCCCGGCGCCCCCACCTTGTAGGTGAC
>RFJA01000059.1 GCA_003695065.1 Alphaproteobacteria bacterium | reverse complement strand
GTTCGAGCCTGTCACCGCCCACCATTTTCTCACGATGGACCATCCGAGAATTTTCCGAACGGCGGTCCCGTTTGCAGCTTGACAGGGCACGGCAAACCGCCTAAATCACGACCACACCACGCCATTGGGGGTGTAGCTCAGTTGGTTAGAGCGCTGGCCTGTCACGCCAGAGGCCGCGGGTTCGAGTCCCGTCACTCCCGCCAGTTTCCAGCCGTCCACAAATACCCGGAAAACATGGGTGCCGGTCATGCGACCGGAGCCAAAAAATCGCAAGCGGGTGCTTTTCTTCTCCACCATTTTGGTCTACACAGGGCGCGACTCTGGCCGGCGGGGCCATGGGGGTTGTCCCGCGCAGCTATCGTGGTTGAACCGCCTTTTCCGGTGTTTCGTATACAGTAGGAACAGGGCGGGTTGTTGACGGAGCGGAAGATGGAAGCGCTGCTGCTCGAATATCTGCCGATTTTGATCTTTCTCGGGGTGGCCATCGCCCTGTCGCTGGTGTTTGTGGGGGCGGCCTGGCTGATCGCGCGGCAAAATCCGGATCCGGAAAAATTGTCGGCCTATGAGTGCGGTTTTGACGCCTTTGGCGATTCCCGTCGCCAGTTTGATGTTCGCTTCTATCTGGTCTCGATATTGTTCATCATATTTGATCTGGAAGTGGCGTTTCTGTTTCCCTGGGCGGTTGCGCTTGGTGATATCGGGATCTTCGGCTTCTGGTCGATGGTGATTTTCCTCGGAATTCTGACCGTCGGCTTCATTTACGAGTGGAAGAAAGGTGCGCTGGAATGGGAGTAAGCGGTACGAGCACTACAAATCTGCCGACCGCGCCGGTGGCGCAGGACGCTTATTTCAAGTCGATCTCTGACGAGCTGAGCGACAAGGGGTACTTGGTCACATCGCTCGACGACCTGATCGCCTGGGCGCGAACCGGCTCGTTGTGGTGGATGACCTTCGGGCTCGCTTGCTGCGCGGTGGAGATGATGCACACCAGCATGCCGCGCTACGATCTCGAGCGCTTCGGCGTCGCGCCGCGCGCCAGCCCCCGCCAGTCGGATGTGATGATTGTGGCGGGCACGTTGACCAACAAGATGGCGCCGGCGCTGCGCAAGGTCTATGACCAGATGTCGGAGCCGCGCTATGTGATCTCCATGGGAAGTTGCGCCAACGGCGGCGGCTATTACCACTATTCCTATTCGGTGGTGCGCGGCTGCGACCGAATCGTGCCTGTTGATATCTATGTGCCCGGCTGCCCTCCGACGGCCGAGGCGCTTCTCTACGGCATTCTTCAACTTCAGAAGAAGATCCGCCGCACATCGTCAATTGCTCGCTGAACCGGGCCGAAGCTGCGTCGGGATGTATCAGAACCGGAACCGAAATGGACGAAGCGCTTAAAGAACTTGGCGAAACGATTGCCGCCGCATTGAGCGACGAAGTGATCGCTGCGACCGTCGCCAACCATGAGCTGGTGGTGGAGGCGCGAGCCGATCAGATTGTCAAAGTCCTGAAATTCCTGCGTGACGACAGCAACTGCAAGTTTACGCAGCTCATGGACCTGTGCGGGGTCGATCATCCGGACCGGCCACAGAGATTCGATGTGGTCTATCACTTGCTCAGCCCGCAGCTGAACCATCGGATACGGGTCAAGGTCAAGACCGACGCCGAAACCCCCGTTCCGTCGGCAACCGCGGTTTACAGCAGCGCCGGCTGGTATGAACGGGAAGCCTGGGACCTGTTCGGCATCCTGTTCGACGGCCACCCGGATCTGCGTCGAATTCTGACGGATTACGGCTTTCAGGGGTTTCCCCTGCGCAAGGACTTTCCGCTGACCGGCTTTGTGGAGGTGCGCTACAGCGAAGAGGAAAAGCGCGTGGTCTACGAGCCGGTGAAGCTCACCCAGGAATTCCGGACATTCGAGTTTATGAGCCCATGGGAAGGGGCAAAATACATCCTGCCCGGTGACGAGAAGGCGGAGGCCCAAGCGCCGGAGGGGGGCAAGTAGCCATGGCGGAAGTCAATATCGAGAACTACAACATCAACTTCGGCCCGCAACACCCTGCTGCGCATGGTGTTTTGCGTCTGGTGCTGGAACTGGACGGTGAGGTGGTCGAGCGTGCTGACCCCCATGTGGGGCTGTTGCACCGGGGCACTGAAAAGCTGATCGAGTACAAGACCTACCTGCAGGCCATGCCCTACTTCGACCGCCTCGACTATGTGGCGCCGATGAATCAGGAGCATGCCTTTGTTCTTGCGACCGAGAAGTTGTTGGGGTGCGAGGTTCCCAAGCGTGGTCAGTATATCCGGGTTCTCTATGACGAAATTGGCCGGATTTTGAACCATCTGATGAACCTGACCACCCATGCCATGGACGTGGGCGCGCTGACTCCCATTCTCTGGGGATTCGAGGAACGCGAAAAGCTGATGTGCTTTTACGAGCGCGCGTCGGGCGCCCGGCTGCATGCGGCCTTTTACCGGACCGGGGGTGTTCATCAGGACCTGCCGCCGGATCTGCTCGCTGACATCTATGATTGGACCGAGACCTTCCCGTCGGTGCTGGAGGACATGGAAGCGCTGCTGGTCGAGAACCGGATCTTCAAGCAGCGCAATGTTGATATCGGGGTGATCAGCCTGGAAGACGCGCTGGACTGGGGTTTTTCCGGCGTGATGCTGCGCGGATCGGGTGCGGCGTGGGACCTGCGCAAGGCACAACCTTATGATTCTTATGAGGAATTTGATTTTGATATCCCGGTGGGCAAGCACGGGGACTGCTACGACCGCTACATCGTGCGTCTGGAGGAAGTGCGCCAGAGCCTGAAGATCATTCGTCAGGCCATTGATAAAATGCCGGACGGGCCGGTGACCTCCATGGATCGCAAGATCGCCCCGCCGAGTCGGGGCGAGATGAAGCGCTCGATGGAAGCGCTCATTCATCACTTCAAGCTTTATACCGAAGGGTTCCGCGTGCCCGAAGGCGAGGTGTACGCAGCGGTGGAGGCGCCCAAGGGCGAGTTTGGTGTCTATCTCGTCTCCGACGGGTCCAACAAACCCTATCGCTGCAAGATCCGGGCGCCCGGATTCGCCCACTTGCAGGCCATGGATTTTCTGGCCAAGGGGCATATGTTGGCGGATATTCCGGCAATTATCGGCTCCCTGGACATCGTATTCGGTGAGATCGACAGATGACCGTGAATGTAGTGAGCACTGGCGAAGCCTTCGAGTTCACCCCCGAGAATGTGGCGTGGGCGAAGCAGCAGATCGCCAAATATCCCGAAGGCCGGCAGGCCAGCGCCGTCATGCCGCTTCTTCACAAGGCGCAGGAACAAAATGGTGGCTGGCTGAGCAAGGAGGCGCTCGAATATGTGGGCGACTTTCTGGATGTGCCCTATATGCGGGTGCTCGAGGTGGCCAGCTTCTACACCATGTACAACCTGAAGCCGGTGGGCAAACATGTGATCGAGGTGTGCACCACCACACCATGCTGGCTGAGGGGATCCGACGAGGTCGTGGCGGCCTGCAAAAAGGCGCTTGGCATCGGGTTCGGCGAGACCACCGAGGACGGCGAGTTCACCCTGCTGGAAGTGGAGTGTGCCGGGGCATGCGTCAACGCCCCGGTGATGGCCTACGGCGGGGAGTATTACGAGGATCTGGACGCTGACAGCACCACCCGGATCATCGAAGCCATTCGCAGGGGTGAGAAGCCCAAGGCGGGCCCGCAGATTGACCGGCAGGCGTCAGCCCCGGTGGGTGGGCCGACCACGCTGCAGAACATTGCGCGAGGAGAGGGCTGATGCTGAGCGACAAGGATCGCATCTTTACCAACCTCTACGGCTTCGAGCCATGGACGCTGGATGCGGCGCGCAAGCGTGGCGACTGGGACGGAACCCGGGAGCTGTTGGCCAAGGGCAGTGACTGGATCATTTCCGAGGTCAAGGAATCGGGACTGCGCGGCCGCGGCGGTGCGGGTTTTCCCACCGGCCTCAAGTGGTCGTTCATGCCCAAGAACAGTGACCGGCCGTCCTATCTGGTGGTGAACGCGGACGAGGGCGAGCCCGGCACCTGCAAGGACCGGGATATGATGCGCCACGATCCGCACAAGCTGATCGAAGGCTGCCTGCTGGCCGGTTTCGCCATAAACGCGGTGGCGGCCTATATCTATATCCGCGGCGAATTCGTTCAGGAAGCCAAGGTGCTCGAAGCCGCCATTCAGGAAGCCTATGACGCCGGGTTGATCGGCAAGAATGCCTGCGGATCGGGCTATGATTTTGACATTTACGTGCATCGCGGTGCCGGCGCCTATATCTGCGGCGAGGAAACCGCGCTGATCGAAAGCCTCGAAGGCAAGAAAGGCCAGCCGCGCCTGAAACCGCCGTTTCCGGCCAATGTGGGTGTATGGGGTTGCCCGACTACCGTCAACAATGTGGAGAGCATCGCGGTGGTGCCCACCATTCTGCGCCGGGGGGCAAGCTGGTTTGCCGGGCTTGGGCGGCCCAATAACACCGGAACCAAGGTTTTCTGCATATCCGGCCATGTCAACAACCCGTGCAACGTGGAAGAGGAGATGGGCATCCCCTTGAAGGAGCTCATCGAAAAGCATGCCGGCGGCGTGCGCGGCGGCTGGGATAATCTGCTGGCGGTGATACCGGGCGGGTCGTCAGTGCCGGTGATCCCGAAATCGGTTTGCGACACGGTGCTGATGGATTTCGATTCACTCAAGGAAGAAAAGTCGGGGCTTGGCACCGCCGCGGTCATCGTGATGGACAAGTCCACCGATATCGTGCGTGCCATCGCGCGGCTTTCGGCTTTCTATAAACACGAAAGTTGCGGCCAGTGCACGCCATGCCGGGAAGGTACCGGATGGATGTGGCGGGTGATGGAACGCATGGTCGAAGGTCGCGCGCAGAAGGAAGAGATCGATGTTCTTCTCGATGTGACCAAACAGGTGGAAGGGCACACGATTTGCGCGCTTGGTGATGCTGCAGCGTGGCCCATTCAGGGATTGATCCGTCACTTCCGCCCGGAAATCGAAAAACGCATTGATGCCTACCAGGCGTCGCATGCGGTGGCGGCCGAATAAGGACGAGATGGGGTAGATTATGCCGAAGCTGACCGTTGACGGCATCGAAGTCGAAGTTCCCGCCGGGGCCACGGTGCTCCAGGCGTGTGAAGAGGCGGGTGTTGAAATTCCCCGGTTCTGCTATCACGAGCGCTTGTCCATCGCGGGCAACTGCCGGATGTGCCTGGTGGAAATGGAAAAGTCGCCCAAGCCCATCGCGTCCTGCGCCATGCCGGCGGGCGACGGCATGGTCATCCATACCAATACGCCTACGGTCAAGAAGGCCCGCGAAGGGGTCATGGAGTTCCTGCTGATCAATCACCCGCTCGATTGCCCGATTTGTGACCAGGGCGGCGAATGCGACCTGCAGGATCAGGCCATGGCCTACGGCACCGGGCGCAGCCGCTACACGGAGAACAAGCGCGCGGTGGACGACAAATACATGGGGCCGCTGATCAAGACGATCATGACCCGCTGCATCCATTGCACCCGCTGCATCCGGTTTGCCCGGGAGATCGCAGGGGTGCCGGAGATGGGGGCTCTTGGCCGCGGCGAGCATATGGAGGTCACCACCTATCTCAATCAAACGCTGCGCTCCGAACTGTCGGGCAATGTGATTGACCTTTGTCCGGTGGGGGCGCTGACGTCGCGCCCCTATGCCTTTGAGGCGCGGCCGTGGGAGCTGAAGAAAACCGAAAGTGTTGATGTTCATGACGCGGTGGGTAGCAATATCCGGGTCGACTCCCGGGGCACCGAGGTGATGCGTATCCTGCCGCGTCTTCATGAGGACGTGAACGAGGAGTGGATTTCCGACAAGACCCGGTTTGCCTATGACGGTCTGCGCAAGCAGCGTCTGGACCGGCCTTATGCAAAGCTGAATGGCAAGCTGACCGCGGTCGACTGGTCCAGGGCCTTTGCGGTCATAGCGGATCGGTTGAAAGGCCTGTCCGGCGAGCGGATCGCGGCAATTGCCGGCGATTTGCAGGACGTGGAATCCATGTTCGCCCTCAAGCTCCTGATGGAAGCGCTGGGGTCGACCAATATCGACTGCCGGCAGGACGGGGCGAATCTCGATACCAGTGTTCGCGCAAGTTACCTCTTTAACAGCGGTATCGCGGGAATCGACCAAGCAGACGCCTGCCTGTTGATCGGCACCGATCCACGATTCGAGGCATCGATCATCAATGTGCGGTTACGCGGCCGGGTGACCCGGGGGGGCTTGCACATCGCGCGGGTGGGTGAGGCGACGGACCTGACTTATCCGGT
>RFJA01000058.1 GCA_003695065.1 Alphaproteobacteria bacterium | reverse complement strand
GTCCCACACCAGGTTCGGTGGTGGGCAGAAATTCCTTCTGACCGACACCGCGAATATAGATGGCCGCCGCATTGGACGCACCGCCAAAACTCGGGTTGTTTTCGAAGGTCAGGTTCGGCGTAAAGGCGGCGATCTCGTCGACCTTGGTTGTGCCGCGAAATTCGAGGGTTTCACCGGTAAAGGCCGAGACGGAAATCGGCGTATCCTGCAACCCCTCCTCGCGTTTCCGGGAGGTCACGACGATTTCATCCATCATGCGCATGGTGCGTTCAGCCTTGCCCGATTCCTGGGAAACCGCAGGAACAGCCAGACCGGCAAGCGCTGTCGAAGCGACCAGCGCAAACTTGGCGCCGACGCCCAGACGGGTCACGTATTTTGCAGTGTTTCGAATGGCCATGGTCAATTTCCTCTGATTGTCTCTCGTTATGTCGTTGATCATGCGGCGGAGCTGGATCTGGCGCCGCCCTTCCCCGCGCCGTTGTCAGGAATCGGCCCCCGGGTCGAGAACTGTCCGTCCATGTAAAGAAGGGGGTCACCACCGGGACTGACCTGCACCTCCACGATGTCACCGATGATGATGGCATGGCTGCCGGTATCCATGATGCTCGACACCGTACAGTCGAAGGAGGCGAGCGCATCCTCAAGCACTGGAGAACCTGTCGTCAGGCGGGTCCACTCCCCGTAATTGAATCGATCTTCCGTCCCGATCCGGAGCATTCCGGCGAAGCAGGATGCAAGCTCTGCCTGGTCGGCAGTGAGCACGTTGACGCAAAAACGCCGGCTTTGCGAAACCATCCCGTATGTGGTGCCACCCCGATTGATGCAGGCAAGAATGCGCGGCGGTTCGGCGGAAAGTGAACAAACAGCGGTCGCGGTCAAGCCGGAGGCCTGGCCCGCATGCTTGGTCGTCACAATGGTGACGCCGCCGCACAACATGCGCATGCCCTGTTTGAACTCTTCAGCAGTGATGGTCATTTCTTCCCCCGGGCGAGGCTTACGCCGTGGCACCCACAAACTCCCGCGATACTCGGCCTCGCCTGTTATCCGGTGTTTTTGCTGTCAGGCGCCGCCGTCCAGATCACTATCGGATAGGGAAGGTTGCTGCCGCTATGCGCTTAATGCACCGGGTATGCAGGCACTGCAGGAAAGGTGAAAACTCAAGTGATTAGGGTCCGGACCCAAGGAAAAGGCACGCGCCATCTGAAACCTGCTATGGTTGGGCCGCAGTTTCACCGCACTCCATGCACATCGGGTGCATTTTGGGCATAGCCCGGTTGCACCTGTAGAATCCAGAATCCGAAGTTGTGCGACCTGTTCATGAGAGGGGGAGACCGTCGAGCGATGAGAGGACTAGAGGGAAAAGCAGCAATCGTAACCGGTGGCGCCACGCTGATAGGCGCCAAGGTGGCCGAGGCCTTTGCGCAGGCCGGCGTCGGCACCGTTCTCGCCGACATCAACGCGCAAGACGGACAGCGGATTGCGGGCGAGCTTGGCGACAAGGTCAAATTCGTCAAGACCGATGTGACCAACGATAGCGACATTGACGCCTGCCTCAAGACCTGCGAGGAAAGCTTCGGCCGGGTCGATTTTCTCGTCAATGTGGCCTGTACCTATCTCGACAACGGGCTCGCATCGACGCGGGACGAGTGGCTGACGGCGCTCAACGTCAACCTTGTCGGAATGGCGATTTTTACGCAAAAAGCCCAATGCTATATGCGCAAACAGGGCGGCGGCTCGGTAGTCAACTTTGCCAGCATCAGCGGCAAGCGGGCCCAGCCTGGCCGGATGCTTTATTCCGCCTCGAAAGCGGCCATCCTGCAGTTCACCCGCAATGCCGCCATGCAGGTTGCCGATGACAATATCCGAGTCAATTCCATCTCGCCCGGCTGGACCTGGTCCAACATCATGGTCCAGTTGACGGAGAACAGACGGGAGAAAGCCGACGCCGTGGCCGCACCGTTCCACATTCTCGGGCGTACGGGAAGCCCTGAGGAAGTGGCCAGTTCGGTGCTGTTCCTGTGCTCGGACGAGGCCTCGTTCATCACCGGAACGGATCTGGCCGTGGATGGCGGCTACAGCGCCATCGGGCCGGAGCAGATGACGGACGCCGTCTCCAAGCTCGCCGAATAATTCGGGATTATCGGGGAAAGGCCCGCCTCATGGACGCCGATGTCGTTGTTGTCGGAAGCGGAATCAATTCGCTGGTCTGCGCCGGTCTTGTTGCAAAGGCCGACCAGAAGGTCGTGGTGCTTGAACGCAATGAGGTGCCGGGTGGGTGTATTCGTTCCGGCGAAGTGACGGTCCCCGGATTCATGCACGATGTGCTGTCCGGCTTTCACCCGCTGTTCGTGACTTCGCCCGGCTATGCGGAACTGGGCGATGACCTTCACGCCCGCGGGCTGGAGTACGTCAATACGGAAAGTCCCACCGGCGTTGTGCTCCCCGACCACCGCACACTGATCCTGAAGACGTCCCGGGACGCCAACATCAGCGCGTTCGAAAACGGGGCACCGGGCGACGGCAAGGCCTATGCCAGAAGCGTTGGTGAGATCGAAGCCGCTGCTCCCCTCCTGTTCGGGCTGCTGGGCTCCGAACCATGGCGCTGGGGCACCGCCCGGATGCTGGCCGGAGAAGCCTGGAAGAATGGTCCCCTGAGCCTCGCCCGGTTTTTCGGGGAAGCCATGGGGACCTGTCGTCACTGGCTGGAAACAGAGTTCCGGAGCGACGTCGCACGCGCCCTGCTGGCGCCCTGGATCCTGCACACCGGGCTCGGTCCGGAGGCTCCCTTGTCGGGCGTGATGGGCAAGTTGATTGCCTTTACCCTGGAAGCCGCCGGCATGCCCGTCGTCAAAGGCGGTAGCGTTCGCCTGGTGGACGCGTTCCGGAAACTGATAGAGGACAACGGCGGCCAGATCCTTTGTGGCCAAGACGTGGAACGGGTCATCGTGCGCAACGGCAGGGCCGAAGCGGTGCGCACAGCGGGCGAGGAATACCGGGCGCGCCGGGCGGTGGTCTGCAATGTCACCCCGACACAGCTTTACGGTCGCCTGCTGAGCGACGACCATGTGCCGGCCCGGGTCAGGCAGGAAGCGAGCCGCTATCGCTATGGACGCGGCGACATGCAGATCCATGTTGCCATGGACGAACCACCTGATTGGCGGGATGGCGCACTGTCACAGGTCGCCATGCTGCATCTCACGTCCGGGCTGGACGGGGTATCTCGCGCAGTCAATGAGGCCGAACGCGGACTGCTTCCGGCCGAAGCCACAATCGTTCTCGCACAGCCCACGGCACTCGATCCATCCCGCGCCCCCGATGGCAAGTGGATTTTGTGGCTCCAGCTCCAGGAATTGCCGCGTAACGTCAAGGGTGATGCGGCAGGAGAAATCGAGACGCCACCGGACGGTCGTTGGACCGATGCGCTGAAGGAGCGCTACGCAGACAGGATCCTTGAGCGGGTGGCGGTGCATATGCCCAATTTGAAGCGCGCCATGCTTGGCCGCACCGTTCTCTCCCCCGCTGATCTTGAGGCCCTGAACATGAATCTGGTCGGCGGCGATCCCTATTCCGGCGACTGCGGCATTGACCAGTTCCTGTTGTGGCGACCGCTGAAGTCCCTGAAAAATCACGCGACGCCGGTCAAACAGCTCTATCACATCGGCGCCTCAACCCACCCCGGGCCCGGGCTAGGCGGCGGGTCCGGTTACATGGTCGCAAAACATCTGATCTAGCAGATGCGGAGTCGGCGCCCTCCGGCGATCCGGCTTTCCCGGCCTTCGCGCTAACGAGAGGACGAGGATGCCAGACAGCCTCGTTCATCGATACAATCGAAAAATCGCGCAGAGATCGAGGTTAGCACGCCGGGTTCGCTGGTTACAGAAACGGCGCCGCCTTGCAATTCGGTGAACTTCTTGACGATCGTCAGCCCGAGACCGACCCCTTCGTGACGGCGCGCGTACTCTTCCTCGGCCTGATAGAAGGGCTGAAAGATGTTTTCGAGACATTCTTGCGCGATGCCGGGCCCATTGTCATTTACATAAAACACCGCGTCTCGGCCTTCCGTGCGGACGCCGACCTCGACAGCACCGCCGGTATGACAAAACTTAATCGCATTATTGGCGAGATTTATCAAAATCTGCCGACACAGCCGCTCGTCGAGAACCACCTCCACATCGCCATCGGTCAGTGTGGCGCTCAATTCGATCTCTTTGGATTGTGCGCGGTGCGACAGCATGTGGACGACCATTTCTACCAGGGCATTGGGATCGAAATAGTCCCAATGGGGTTCGATCGCCCCGAGTTCCACCCGGGAGACATCCAATATGTCGTTGATCACCGACAGAAGATGCCTGCCGCTTTCGCTCACATAGTTGGCATATTGCACATACTGCGGTTGCGCAATCGGACCCGCGGACTGGGCTTCGATCAACTCGCTAAAGCCGATAATGGCATTGAGCGGTGTGCGCAATTCATGACTCATGGTCGCCAGAAACTGGGACTTGGCCCTGTTCGCTGCTTCAGCCCTTTCCTTGGCTTCCGCAAGTTCCCGCTCACGATGCCGGGTCTCGGTAACATCCTGGACAGTTCCCGACATAAAAATGGGCTGACCGGAGTCATTACGGATCACCTCGCCACGCTCGTGTACGATTTTTTCGCGCCCGTCGAGGGCGATCAATCGATGAACAATGGAGAACGGTTCATCGTTCCTCAACGCGGCGCGCGCCGCCGCGCGCAGGGCTTCGCGGTCGTCCGGATGCACAAAGGCCGTGAAAGCATCTCTAGAAGTGCCGAAACTGCCTGGCTCGGCTCCCAAGATGCGGAATATTTCGTCAGACCAGCGCAGAACATCTTTTTCGATGTCCCAATCCCAGTTTCCCAGCTTGGCAATTCGTTGGGCCTGGGCCAGACTGGCTTCGCTTTTTCTCAGCGCTTCATTCATTTCCATCAACCGGGTGATGTCGCGCCCCTCGGCGACGAGGAAGGAAATCTCTCCCTTTGATCCGGTTATGGGAGTCACAGAAAGATCCACATGGACAGACCGTCCTTTCCGCCCGTGCGCCCTGACGACGGCCCGACCAGACCGACCTTTGCTGGCTGCAACAACCGCTTCGTTGACACGGGCAAAATCCGTTTCATCAAGCCACCACGGACATGACCAGAACGTCTCTCCCCAATTTTCTTGCGCCTGCTGTCCAACAAACGACCGCGCCCTATTGTTGATTTTTAACAATCGTCCCTCGGTATCGAGCAGTGCAACGAGATGGTAGGAACCATTGAAGATGGCCCTGAATTTCCGCTCGCTCTCCCGTAATGATTCCTGCGCCGCGATCTGGTCCGATATGTCTCGAGCGATTGCTGTAAAGCGCCTCGGCCCCGGTTCATCGTGCCTGAAAATAGAGATTTCGAGCGGGATCTGCCGACCATCCTTGGTGCGCCCGTGAACCGATCGTAGTCCGCCCATACCATATTTTCGCTCTTTGTCCGCAGAGAACTGGCTCATCAGCTTGGCGTGGATACCGCGATCTTCTTCCGGCAACAGTAGATTGATGGGCTTACCCACTATCTCTTGAGAATCGTAACCAAAAAGACGCTCGGCCGCTTGATTGAAGTGCGTTATGCGGAAACGCTCGTCGGCCGATACGATTGCATCGTGCGCATTGGCAACGATCTCCAACAGCTGTCTGGTTTCGCGCGTGGGGGGCTGCTTTTGCGAACAATCTTTCATCAAGCGATTCCGAAAAAACCAAATCCATTTGTACAATATACTTTTCAACAAGAAGTTAATTCTGACCCTGGCACCCGCCGATACGCCGGCGTGGAGCGGCCGGGCCTGTGCCCGAAAATCTTCGAATGACTGCAGGTTAGCGGGGCGGCGGATGGCTCGCAGACATCCTGTCCGACTGACACCGGAACAGACGGTTCGCCAAACCGGCGATATTTCCACGGTCAAGGAACGCCTGGTCGGCCGCGGCGTCCATCAGGCCTGTTCGTACTCGGACTCGCCGATCATGACCCTGCGCAAGGGCGCCACCCCCCGCCACAATAGAATGAAGCCAACGCACGCCATGGACAGCGCCACAAGAGCCAGGGACTGCCCCACCGCCAACGGGTCTGCAAACAGATAGTCGGTGCAAGTGGCCACCAGAGTCGGGCCCAGCCCCAGACCGAACAGGTTGGTGGTGACCACGTAGATACCAGCAACCACCCCGCGCATCTGGTTTGGCGTCACGGTCTGGATTGCGGAGGCCACAAGCGCCAACGGCAAGGTTACAAGGAAACTGGCCAGGGCAACACAGGCCAGGGCAACACTGCTGCTGTCAGCCCAGGCAAAGCCGAGCATTGGGGGGGGACAGAAGCGCCGCGCAGGCCACCGGCAGACGCAGGTGATAGTCAACATACCCCCGCGCCTTGAGTTTTCTTCCCACCACCGGACCGAGAAGCACCCCGGCAGATCCCGCCACCAGCGCGATGGTACCGTAGCCCAGGCCGGCCGCGCTCAGGCTCATGCCATGGACCCGAACAAGATAGGTTGGAACCCAAGCCTGCAAACCATAAAGGATGACGATCAGGCACGGTACCCCGAGCAGCAGCGCCGCATAGATCCGGCCACGACTGCAAATGAACGTGCCGATTTCGCGCAAACCGACCGGCCTGGAACGCGGTGCGTCGGGGAGAAGCCCTTTTCTGGCAGGTTCAGGCACCAACATCATCAGCAGAGCAAAAACCAGGCCGGGAGCAGCGACCAGAATGAAGGTCAGTTGCCACGGCCGGACATCCCCGAGGAGGGGCAGCGCAACAGCTTCAACCTCTGACAGCATTCCCATGACCTGACCGCCCAGAATGAGCGCCATTCCAGCCCCCAGATAAGGCCCCATAAGAAAAACGCTGATCGGCGTCGCGCGCTTGTCGGGAGGATAATGGTCGGCGATCAAGGACCATGCGGCCGGCGTCAGCGTCGCTTCGCCGATCCCGACACAGGCGCGGGCGGCGAAAAGCCCGCCGAAGCTCCGGGTCAGGCCACAGGCCGCCGTTGCGAGGCTCCAAAACGTAATGCCGCCGGCGATCAGAAAAGTCCGTCGCCCGGTATCCACCAGCCGACCGAGCGGAATGCTGAACAGAATATAGGTGGCAACAAATGCGAATCCCTGCAAAAGGCTGATCTGGGTATCGCTGATGGCCAGGTCTTTGCGAATGGGTTCTACCAGCAGATTGAGGATCTGCCGGTCCACAAACGACAGCATATAGGCACAGGTCAACAGAAACGTGACGTACCACGCAAGGCCTGGCCCGGGATATGGGGCTACTGGGCTCGCCGGTGAGGGCGGCCGCCGGTCACTAGGCAGATCTGCTTTCATTTGCTTCCTTCGTCCCGGATGACTGGCAGTGCGGCTGACCAATCCTGCGCCCGGGCCCATTCGGAGAATGGGGTCAGCGTGAGGCCAAGTCTACGAGAGGTCGGGTCCATATCAACCTTGAAGGGGTGAACCGGACTGGTGTTGTACCAATCGTAAATGCGTGCAAGATCGCGCGCCGTTCGCGCCACCGACTGCCCGGTACGCCGTGAAAACAGCGCGCCCATGCGTTGCGCAAAAGCTTCCGTAGGTTCGCTTTCAAAGGTGATCGACCGGCCAAGTGTGGTGCTCAGAATCGCGGCAACGTCGGGACCGCGAAGGGTTTCCGGCCCACCGACCACCAATGTTTCACCGCGCAGCGAATCGTTCCCGGCGCATGCAAGCATGATGCGCGCCACGTCACGAAGACAAATCCAGGAAACCTCCAGCCGCGCATCATGGGGATAACGAAATACGCCTTCATTTTGGATTGCCGGCAGGGCCCATGGCCTCAGCAGATTGTCCATGAAGATGACCGGGCAAACGGCAACATGGTCTATGGGGCCGGACCGCAACCGCTCGATCATGCGCAGGCGCGTGTCATGGGCCGGAAACCCGAGAGCCTTTTCCCCCACGTAAAGGCTGCTGTTGAAGATGATCTTGCGAGGGCGCTCCGGCGCCTGTTCCATCACCGTCAACGTCTGATCGAACAGCGCGAACAGCGATCGCGGATCATTAAACGACGCGGACGGCCAGTTTATAAAGACGACGTCCACGCCCGCCAGGCACGGAAGAAGGCTTTCCGGCTGCTTGAAGTCGAAGAAGACGGGCTCAGCCCCCGCCGGCAGTGCAGCGGACAGGGCTTTGGGATGGCGAGACGCCGCGCGCACGCGACGCCCGCTCTGCACCAGAACCTGGACCTGTTCCCTGCCCTGGTCACCAGAGGCACCAATAACGAGAACGTCGTTCATCACACCGCGTCACCGGTCCTGAGCCGGTTTAGCCGGACCGACCCGACCGGGGCGGTTGGTACGCCTGCCACGTCGGCGTCCCTTCGGGCCAGTCCGCATCGCGTGGTTCTTCATAGGCCCGCATGCGCTTGCGCTGGGTCAAAAGATCCGCGTATTGCCGCACGTCCAGGTAGTAGCAGAAGGTCAGAAAGCGGTCTGCAAATCGCCACCGCCCATCCTCGCGGACATATTTGTCCGCGTAGCGAAGCGCCACCAGCATCGGCACACCATTGCGCACCAGTTCGGCATGGGAACTGACAAGGCCGTGGGCATGATCGTCATCGTCAAATGCGATGATGTGATCATGGGTGAAGTGGTGGGTCATTCCCAACACGGAAAAACGCTGATGGAACTGGTTGATTATGGCGTCACGCCCCCTGGCGCCCAGCACCGCATCCTGCGAACGAAAAGTCGCGTCGGTGGCAAAGAGGTCTGCGATGCCGTCCACATCACGGTCGTCAATGACGAACCCATAACGGCTTACCAGTTCACGAATTTCCGCGCGGTCCTCCAGGCGCCGCACCCGTTGTTCAATCGTCAGAAGTTCCGACATGCCATTTTCCTCTCAATGTTCGGCTTTGACGAAAGAGGCCCGACACGTTGCCTTGACGTGCCGGGCCTTTGGTCTTTGCAACGACCTAGAAGGCTGCCTTCAACTCAATCCCCCAGGTTCGGGGGACGCCGCCCCAGACTGCCCGGTGGGTCCCGCCGTCAAAGCCGAAGTCGTGAAACTTCTCATTGGTCAGGTTTCGGCCAAAAAGGGAAAGCTCCCAGCCGCCTACATAGTCGTCATAGGTTACGCTGGCGTCCAGAAGTCCATATGAATCCACGGCCACTGACGGGCTGTTGAGCGTATCG
Organism: Alphaproteobacteria bacterium; assembly: GCA_003695065.1. GTDB lineage: Bacteria > Pseudomonadota > Alphaproteobacteria > Sphingomonadales > Govanellaceae > J090. The sequence continues at coordinate 16,830 of RFJA01000058.1, read as the reverse complement.
ACGAAATGGCTGTCCCGCCAGCCGTAGGATGTGCGCAGACGCAGGTTTGAGCGGTCGGTCACCGCCATTTCGTAGGTCGCTCCTACCGTGAATTCCCACTCGGGCACACGCTCGAACTCCAGTTCCTTGGCGATCTGCGGGTCGATTTCCGGCTCGAAAACACCGTTCCGGTTGGCGTCGATGTTGTTGAACTCGTCATATTCGGCATTGAGATAGCCAATTGACGCGTCCAGCGTCAGCCCATCGGCGGCCACATACTGGGTTTCGATCTCGATCCCCCAGATGGTCGCTTCCGCCGCGTTCCGGGGAATCTGAAGCACTTGGGCCACGCCATTGACGATGACGGTATCGGACACGGTCCGCTGGATGTCCTTGTAGTCGCTGAGGAAGCCCGCCACATTGAAGCGTAGCCTGCGGTCAAGGAACAGGCCCTTCATGCCCACTTCAAAGGCGGACACGGTTTCCTCGTCCACCGGCCCCAGCGCTTCGGCAAACGGGGCCCGCGAGTTGAACGAGCCCGAGCGGAAACCCTTGGACCAGGAACCATAGAGGAGAATGTCGTCACTGCCATGCCAGTCAATGCCCACTTTCGGGGCAAAGCTGGACCAATCATCGTCAGCGTTGAGCACCGTTGGGCAGTCGCCCAGGCTGAGCGAATCAAACACCGCCGCGTTGAACGGGCACAGAGTTATCTGCTTTTCCTCATAGGTGTAGCGGCCACCGATGATCAGCGAGACATCCGGCGTCAGGTCCACCGAACCCTGCCCGAAAATGGCGTAGGATTCGTCATCCGTGAAGGCGAGACCCGCGCTCGTGATCTCGATTGGATTGTCGGGGGTGCCACCGCCAAAGAATTGCCGGCGCTCACCGATTTCAAACTCCTGCGTGAAGTAGTAAAGGCCAACGGTGAACTCCATCCAGTCGGAGAAACTGGACGCATAGCGCAGCTCTGCCGAGAACTGGTTCTGGCTTTCGCGGTTGTCCGGGAAATGGAACACCGTGAAGGGCGAACCGTCAAAATCCGTTGATGTGTTGTACGTGACATCGCGATAGCCGGTGATCAGCGTCGCCGTGCCATGTCCCAGGTCATAATTGGCGTCGAGGACGAAATGGTAGGCCTCGGCATCCACATAGCCCTGCAGATTGTGATTGACTTCGTACTTGTCGTCCGGAGGAATGTAGCCGAACACGGACTGCACGATCGCCGGCACAGGGGTCTGGGCCGCGCCAACAAGACGCGGGTTGATATTGCTGTTCAGGTTCTGTGAAGCGGACGAACCACCGCGGTCACGATAGTATTCACCGATCAGCGTGATATCCACATCCTCATTGGGCGTCCACCGGATGCTGGGGCGCAGGATGGCGATATCTGTTTCCGGTTTCGTGAGGTCCAGCAGCTCGTTCTTGAAATAGCCGTTCTGAGTCCGTGTCAGCCCCGCAAGCCTGATGGCAAGATTGTCTTCAACCAGCGGAACATTGATCGCGCCCTGGATATCGACGCGATCAAAGCGGCCGTAGGTCGCCTTGACATAGCCGCCGAACTCGTTGGTCGGCCGCTTGCTGGTCACCGAGACCGCACCGCCGGTCACGTTCTTGCCAAAAAGCGTACCCTGTGGCCCCCGCAGGACTTCGACGGTCGCCAGATCAAACGCGGTGGCAATCGAAGCCGGACCGAAGCCGATATAGATGCCATCCATAAAGGCGCCCACGGCCGGGTCCACTGTGCGCACCGTATTGCTCTGCCCAACCCCGCGAATGAAGTAATTGGCAAAGCCCATGAATGTGCCAGACGGGTTGAGCTGGGTATTGGGCGCCAGCCGGCCGAGATCGGTCATATCCAGAGCGAACGTCCGCTCGATCACCCTATCATCAAAGGCCGTAATTGCCGACGGGACGCTTTGTACGTCCGTAGCCGAGGCCTTTTTCTGCGATGTAATCAGGATTTCTTCGATCTGCTGCGCCTGCCCCGGGTTGGCCAGCAGAACACTTCCCGAAAGCAATGCCGCAAACGCCGCGGAATTGCGAAACTTGTGCAGCTTGTTCATTTTCTCTCCCTTCACCGGTTTGAGCCCATGTTGTTGTTTCACGGCCGCCGTGCCCCTGGCGAATCCGCGATTGCAAAAGACAGACTGGATAATTACCGACCGCGGCAAACCGGGAAAGAGAGGAAATGCCGTGAAAGCGGCCATAAATTTTCGCAATCTGGCCATCACCGAAATGACCGGACCGGATTGGTCAACACGTCACGACGAAAGACGTTGGGATCTGCGGAAATGGGAGGGCGGGCTACCGGTCCATTGACGGAATGCGCTGTTGAAGCTGCTCACCATCTTGTATCCCAGAAGATAGGCGATTTCCTTCTGGCTGAGATTTGTTTCCTTGAGATACTCGGTCGCAAGTTCGCAGCGGACTTCGTCCAGTAATTTCTGGTAAGAATACCCGCTCTCCTGCAGCTTGCGGCGCAGTGTCCGGCTGCTCATGGACATCTTTTCCGCCATTTCGTCAAGCGACGGGAATTCGCCAGGATTCATTACCAGATAGCGCCGTATGTCGTCTGCCGGGGACGCCCGCTCCGACAGGCTGCTGGCGAGACGCTCGCACTGTCGGGCGCAGATCTCGAAGGTCTCCTCACAGGCCATATGCATCGGCTGATCAAGGCGTTCGCGGAATATCTCGATTTCGGTTTGCGGCGCGCCGAACACCACCGGGGACTTAAGAATTTTCTCGTAATCCGCCGCATGGTCTGGCGCGGGGTAGCCCAGCTTTACCGCTTTGAACGCGTAGAATTCGCCGATAAGCTGGCTCGCAAAGGTCACCGTGGTAGCGAGCAATTCCTCGACCGCAAAGGTGTAGAGATCTCCAAGCGGGAAGGCTTCCTGTGCGGTGAACCACCAGCGCTCGTCCTCGATGTGGTGGGTGACCCGAGGACCTGGCCGACCAGCTTGTTGTAGCGGCTCATCACCATGCGGGCCTGACGCATCGTCTTGCTGCTCAACATGGCGTAACCGAGGACCCCCATGTCACTGATCTTGTATTCCTGACCGATTTCCAGACCGAGCTTGGCATTCCCGGTCAATGCCAGCATGTTCTGCATGAGTTGCCGGTATTGCGCCGGCGATGCCTGGCTATAGCGGCTTTGGAGTTCCCTGGTGGTCAGCCCAGTCCCTTTCAGAACATCACGGGCACTAAATCCCCGCCGCTCCATGCAGGAGACGTAGAACCGCGCACGATCAAGTGGCAGAGTGAGGGACATGGCAACCCAGACAGCAGACGATTTACATGAGGCCCATGAATTCTACATTTCGATCACGGCAAGGGTCAACGGACCCACCGGAGGAATCAGGCAGAAGGCGTACCCCTGGATGATCCGGAGTGATCCGTGAACCGGAAGAGTGCGAACGTTGGAATTCGGGCATGTCCAGAGTTGGAACACCTTCAGATGTGCTTGCTCCGGACTGGAAAGCTTGTATGGTTTTCCCTTATATAATAAGGGGTTAAGTGGTGAGCCCACCAGGATTCGAACCTGGGACCTACTGATTAAAAGTCAGTTGCTCTACCAGCTGAGCTATGGGCCCGTCCGTTCAGACGCCGCGCAACATAGGAGTTTCGCCCGGCGTGGTCAACCCATTCAATGCGCGGGCCGTCATGCTGTCCCGAAAACATATGATCCCGGTATGCAGAGGCTGGGAACCGCCTTTGGTGGCACGCGCCATACCTATTCCCTTGGACCTCGCGGGACGGGTGGTGATAAGAATTGAGAAACGCCCTGTGGAGGCCGGACTGCTAATGACACTTTTGATCACCTATCTGCTGATCGCCCTGCTGTTTTCCTTTTTCTGCTCGATTTCCGAGGCCGCGCTGCTCTCGGTACGCCCATCCTATGTAGTCGCGCTCGAAAAACGCAGACCGCGGGCCGCGCGTGCGCTCAGAACGCTCAAGGACCGGGTGGACCGCCCACTTGCGGCAATCCTGAGTCTCAACACCATTGCCCACACCGTGGGCGCGGTGGGCGTCGGCGCCCAGGCCGCTTTCGTATTCGGCTCGGCCTATGTTTCAGTGGCCTCGGCCGTCATGACCTTCCTGATTCTCGTCCTTTCCGAAATCATCCCGAAGACCCTGGGCGCACTCTACTGGCACCGGATCGCACCGGGGCTTGGTCCGCTCATACTCTGGCTTACCCGCCTGATGGCTCCTTTTGTCTGGCTTTCGGACCGGATCACTCGACTATTGTCCCCCAAAGGGCCGATAGAGACGGGCTTCAGCCGCGAAGAATTGCGCGCCATGGCGGAAATCGGAGCGAAGGCTGGCCATCTGGACGACCGGGAACTGGCGATCGTCACCAATCTCATGCGCCTCAATGCATTTTCCGTCACCGATATTATGACCCCGCGCCCGGTCATTTTTTCCCTTCCGGCAAGCATGACCGTCAAAACGTACTTTGAAGAGCACGGAAGCAAGCCCTTTTCGCGCATTCCAGTCTATGGGGAAAGTCGGGATGACATCATCGGCTATGTGATGAAGTCCGATCTGTTGTTTGCCCAGGCCCGCGACGATTTTGACAAACCTCTCTCCGCCTTCCAGCGGCCCTTCCTCGCCCTTCCCGATATCCTGACTGCCTCCGCGGTCTTCGACCGGCTGGCCCATGATCGCAGCCATATCGCGCTTGTGGTGGATGAGTATGGAAGCGTCCGCGGGCTGGTGACGCTCGAAGATATTCTTGAAACCCTGATCGGTCTCGAAATCATCGACGAAAGCGATACGGTCGAAAACATGCGCAAATTGGCCCGCGCTCAATGGAAGGCCCGGGTTCGCCAGCTTGGCATCGACCCCAACAGTCTGGACGTGGATACCGAATAGGGCTCAATCCGCTCCCATCGGCGCAATATTGCCTTCGGCCTGAGCCGCTTCGAAAGCCGCGATGAACGCGTCAAGGCGTTGCTCGGCGATGGCATCGCGCAGCCCCTGCATCAGATCCTGATAATAGGTCAGATTGTGTTCGGTGAGCAGCATCGCGCCGAGAATTTCGCCGGCGCGAACAAGATGGGAGAGATAGGCCCGGCTGTAGGAACGGCAGGCCGAACAGCGGCATGCTTCGTCGAGCGGTCGGGGATCGTCCTGGTGGCGCGCATTTTTGAGGTTCACCGTACCACGCCGGGTGAACGCCTGGGCATTGCGGCCCGACCGGGTCGGCAGCACACAGTCAAACATGTCAATGCCGCGACGGACCGCACCGACGATGTCCGAAGGCTTGCCTACTCCCATCAGATAGCGCGGCCGATCTTCGGGCAGCAGAGGAACTGTGTAGTCCAACACGTCAAACATGACCTCGGCCCCCTCGCCCACCGCCAGCCCGCCCACGGCATATCCTTCGAACCCGATGTCGAGAAGAGCCGCCGCCGACTCCCGGCGCAGGTTTTCAAAGGTGCTGCCCTGAACGATCCCGAACAGGGCACTGCCCGCCGCCGCGCCCTCCAGCCGGTCGAAACCCTGCCGCGACCGCTTGGCCCAGCGCATCGACAGCTCCATCGAATGCCGCGCCTGCTCAGGGGTGGCCGGATAAGGCGTGCATTCGTCAAATGCCATGACGATATCAGCACCCAACAGGCGCTGAATTTCCATGCTGCGCTCGGGCGAGAGCAAATGCCGCGAACCATCGATATGGGACTGAAAGGTCACTCCGTCCTCGGTGATTTTGCGAAGCTTGGCCAGCGACATCACCTGGAACCCGCCCGAGTCAGTGAGAATCGGCCGTGACCAGTTCATAAACTTGTGCAGTCCCCCAAGCCGCGCAATACGCTCGGCACCGGGCCGCAACATCAGGTGATAGGTGTTGCCAAGGATAATGTCCGCGCCGGTCTCCCGCACGGTTTCGGGTTTCATGGCCTTGACCGTGGCCGCCGTCCCCACCGGCATGAAGGCGGGGGTGCGAATGTCGCCCCGCCTCATAGAGAGAGTGCCGGTTCGCGCCCGCCCGTCACGGGCATTTACAGAAAACGACAACGGCGCCGTCATGGCCTGGCCCTGAACAGCAGGCAAGCGTCACCATAGGAATAGAAGCGATATCCAGCTTCAATGGCATGGTGATAGGCGGCCCGCATGCGCTCGATCCCCGAGAAGGCGCAGACCAGCATGAACAGGGTGGAGCGCGGCAGATGAAAGTTGGTCAGCAGCACGTCAACGGCGCGAAACCGGAACCCGGGCGTGATAAAGATATCCGTGTCGCCCTTGAAGGGGTGGATCACCCCATCGTCATCCACGGCACTTTCAAGGAGCCGCAGCGATGTGGTGCCCACGGCCACGATGCGCCCGCCCGCAGCGCGCGCCCGGTTGAGAGCGTCCGCCGTTTCGGGCCTGATCTCGCCCCACTCGCTGTGCATTTTGTGCTTCGTGGTATCCTCCACCTTGACCGGCAGAAATGTTCCTGCCCCTACATGGAGCGTTACCGTGCGCCGCCCAATCTCCTGCTGGTCAATCTCCCTGATCAGCCGATCGGTAAAATGCAAACCGGCAGTGGGCGCGGCAACTGCGCCTTCGCGCGCGGAATAGACGGTCTGGTAATCTTCCAGGTCTTGGGCATCGGGCGGGCGCTGCGCCGCGATGTAGGGCGGCAAGGGCATGGCCCCGGCAGCCTTGAGCGCCGCGGCAAACGCGTCCCCCTCACGGTCGAAAACCAGGGTCACCTCACCGCCTTCGCCCCTGGCGGTCACCTCCGCAGCCAGCCCTGCCGCGAAGCGCACCACGGCCCCCGGCGTGAGCTTCCTGGCTGGACGGGCGAAGGCGCGCCAGCGTGCGCCCTCTTCATGCTTGTGAAGGGTCACTTCCACCTTGCCCTCACCTTTTCGCCCAACCAGACGGGCAGGGATAACGCGGGTGTCGTTGAATACCATGACATCCCCGGGCGCCAGCAGGCGGGGCAGGTCACGCACACCGCGGTCATCAGTTCCCTCGGCACGCACAACAAGCAGCCGCGCGGCATCCCGCGGGCTCACCGGTCGCAGGGCGATCCGCTCTTTCGGCAGATCGAAATCAAACAAATCGACTTTCATGGATTCGCGTAATCGACAGCACGGCCCGGGTCAGGAACCGGCGTCCGCCCCCAACTCGCCCGCCGGCTCCAAATTTTCGGCTTGTTCAACATCTGCGGCGACGCGCAGTCTCAGGATCCTGTCGGGCTCACCGTTCTCTACGAAAGACGGTCCTTCCCCCCGCTTGATCTGGTCAACAAACTCCATCCCGGACACGACGCGACCCCATACCGTATACTTCCCGTCCAGATGGAAGGCCGGCGCAAGACAGATGAAAAACTGGCTGTCTGCACTGTTCGGATCGTCAGAACGTGCCATGGACACGGTGCCGCGCATGTGAAGGCGGTCGTTGAACTCCGCTTCCAGTTTCTGGCCGGAGCCACCGGTCCCATCCCCGTTGGGGTCCCCGGTCTGCGCCATGAAGCCTTCAATCACCCGGTGAAAGGTCAGGCCGTCATAAAATCCCTGGCGTACAAGTTCCTTGATCCGCCGCACATGGTTGGGCGCATCTTCGGGGTACATCTCGATAACCACTCGGCCATAGGCCAGATCGAGATACAGAGTGTTTTCAGGGTCAAGACCGGAAATGGTTTGCGCCCCGGCACTTCCAGCCATCAGGAAAGCCGCCACTGCTCCCAGTACGCGCCTCATAATCATTGTGTCCTCACGTTGCAGCATCGCCGGCCTCGCGCCGGACGGGTCATGATTAGCAGAGCTTACCAGTCAGGAAAAGAGCGTTGACCACCCCGGAACGCCTGGCACACACCAAAAATATTTCTTTACGATAACTTTTTAATGTTTTACATTAACTAAATAATCCAATACATGGTGATTCGCATGAACCATCAGCCTCCGCTTTACAAACTGACTACAGCCACCGCCTGGGTCTGTATTGCCGGGATCGTTGCGATCCCGGTGGGGCTCGGCGCGCTCTGGGCAAATATCGAGCTGTTTTCGGACGTTCTCCACACGCAATTTCGCATCCCGCAAGGATCGCAGCCTTTTCCCCTGGAAACCCGTGTTCTGGGCTGGCTGTGTTCCATGCTTCCGGGTGCATTGATGATGTGGGGGCTCTATCATCTGCGCTACATGCTGCTGGAATGCCGGGCAGGACGTTATTTTTCCATTCCCTCGGTCACCCACTTTCGCCGCTTCGCCTGGGCCCTGCTGCTGTATGCGGCCGCGATGCCGGTGCGCTCCGCCCTCACAAGCGTCGTGCTGACCTGGCACAACCCGCCGGGCGAGCGTGCGCTTGCCCTCTCTTTCAGTTCCAATGAATTAAGCGCGCTTTTTACCGCCGTTCTGTTCGTGATCATCGCCCATATTCTGGAAGAGGGGCGCAAGATCGCGGACGAAAACGCGGGCTTTCTCTGACCGGGATCGCATTCTATGCCGATTGTCGTGAATCTGGATGTGGTGCTGGCACGGCGCAAGATGAAATTGCGCGAACTTTCCGCCGCGGTCGGTATCAGCGAACAGAATCTGTCGCTATTGAAGACCGGCAAGGTGCGCGGCGTGCGTTTTGCGACACTTGAAAAAATTTGCGCCGTTCTGGAATGCCAGCCCGGCGACCTTCTGGCTTATGAAAAGGACGAGACCAGGAAATGACGTTCCGCCCGCTTGCCGCCGCCCTGCTCTGTTTCCTGCTTGCTGGATGCGATACCATCGGCTGGCCGCAGCTTTCCCGCGCGGCCTGCAAGGCGGATGACAATTGCCGCCACATCTGCCCCGATGGCAGCATAACTGATCCAATGTTCCCCAATTGCAGCGACCCAAGCCGCAGCGAAGACCGCCGCCCGACGGCGCGTTAGGCCACTAAGACGGCGCGTTTCGTTCCCGAACCCGGGCGCGCACCTGCTCGGCGATCTCGGGCGAAACGAACGACGTGATGTCACCATTGAACATGGCGATTTCCTTGACCAGCCGGGCGGCGATCGACTGGAGCTCCGCTTCCGCCATCAGGAAGACGGTCTCGATGTCGGGATTGAGACGGCGGTTCATTCCGGCCATCTGGAACTCATATTCAAAATCCGAGACCGCGCGCAGGCCACGAATGATGATGTTGGCGCCCACTTCCTCGGCAAAGTGCATCAGCAGCTTCTCGAACGGCCTCACCTCGACGGTGACGCCCGCTGCTTCGGCCAGCGCCCGGGTCTCGGACATCACCATCCTGGAGCGTTCTTCCAGCGAGAACAATGGATCCTTGCTCGGATTGGTGGCAACCCCGATCACCAGCCGGTCCACAAGCTTTATCGCGCGTTTTATAATATCGGTATGGCCGCGCGTAATTGGATCAAAGGTCCCTGGATAAAGCCCCACACGTTCTTTGGACAACGCGCCCTCCCTGTTTGGTGACAAGCCCTGACCGGTCTAGCCAATGCCGAGGTGGCTGTCAAACGTCTCGCTCCGGCGGGAGCGGCAGGAACGGGAACGGCGCGTGATCGTAGCCGGTCGTTCGCGATACGATGATCAGCTCGGCGTGGAGCGCGATCTCTCCCCAGTCCGGGAACATCCGGCCCTAATGTCCGGGAGGGAGACCCTGTTGGGCGAAGCCAACGGATGTCCGCAAAGCCGGAAACCATCCCATCGAGCGGCAGGACGGACTGGCATTCACAAAGGGGGGGGCGATCATCCGCCGTCGGTCTCACCGCCCTCAGCCGGCGCCTGGTCTTCGTCTTCACCGTCATTTTCGGCTTCAGCCATCCGGGCGACCGACACCACACGTTCCCCTTGATCGACGCGGAACAGGGTCACGCCCTGGGTCTGGCGCCCGGCGACGCGGATATCATGGACCGGCACCCGAATCAGGCGGCCGCGGTCGGTCACCATCATGATGTGGTCTGCATCTTCCACCGGGAAAGTGCTGATCACCGCACCGTTGCGCGCCGAGGTCTCGATATTGATGATACCCTGGCCACCGCGGCCTGTGACCCGGTATTCATATGCCGATGTGCGCTTGCCAAACCCGTTTTCGGTAATCGCCAAAAGAAGCTGTTCGGCCTCGGCAAGCTCCTGGAAGCGCGCTTCACTCAGTCCATCTGCCATGGTCGCGTCCTCACCGCGCCGACGCGCACTGGCGATCCGCAGATAGGCATCGCGTTCCTCGGTGGTCAGTTCCACATGTCGGAGGATCGACATGGTGACCACCTCGTCACCTTTCGCCAGTTTCATGCCGCGCACGCCGGTTGATGTACGACCGGCAAACCGGCGCACCTCATTGGCCCGGAAGCGGATGCTCTTGCCGCCCCTGGCAGCCAGAAGCACGTCGTCGTCGTCGGCATTGCAAACGGCCACACCGATCAGGCGATCGCCGTCATCGAGCTTCATGGCGATCTTTCCGTTGGACATGATGTTGGTAAAATCGGACAGCGCATTGCGACGCACCCCGCCGGAAGCGGTGGCAAACATCACATCAAGATCACCCCAACTGTCTTCGTCCTCGGGAAGCGGCATGATGGTGGTCGCAAACTCGCCCTGCTGAAGTGGCAACAGATTGATCAGGGCCTTGCCACGGGCCTGGGGCGTCCCCACTGGCAGTTTCCAGACCTTGAGTTTGTAAACCTTGCCAATATTGGTGAAGAACAGGACCGGCGTGTGGGTGCTGGCCACAAAAACCTGGGAGACGAAGTCCTCGTCGCGTGTGGACATGCCAGCGCGCCCTTTGCCGCCCCGGCGCTGCGCCCGGTAGGTGGACAGCGGCACGCGCTTGATGTACCCGGCGTGACTGACGGTCACCACCATGTCCTCGCGCTGGATCAGATCTTCGTCATCAATATCCCCGAAGTCCGCCTCGATGACCTCGGTCCGACGCGGTGTGGCGAACCTGTCCCTGATATCGTCGAACTCTTCGCGCATCACCTCGTAAAGCCGGGTGCGGCTTTGCAGGATTTCGAGGAAGCCTTCGATCCTGGTGGCAAGCTCCTTGAGCTCGCCGCCGATTTCCTCGCGCCCAAGTGCGGTCAGGCGGTGCAGGCGCAGGTCCAGAATCGCTTTCACCTGCTCCTGCGACAGGCGATATTTGCCCCCTTTGTACTCGCCCCGCGGGTCGTTGATCAGCGTCAGATAACCCTCGATATCAGCCGCCTCCCATTCCCGGGCCAACAGTGTGTCGCGGGCTTCCTGCGGATTGGCGGCGCCGCGGATTATGGCCACCACTTCGTCAATGTGACTGACCGCAACCACCAGACCGACCAGAATGTGGGCCCGGTCGCGGGCCTTGCCGAGCCGGAACTTGGTGCGCCGCGTAATCACCTCCTCGCGGAAGCGAACAAAGGCCTCGATGATGTCCCGCAGGTTGAGCAGTTCCGGCTTCCCCCCACGCAGCGCCAGCATGTTGCATCCAAAGCTGGTTTGCAGTGGTGTGAACCGATAGAGCTGGTTCAGGACAACGTCGGGCACAGCCTCGCGCTTCAATTCAACCACCACCCGCACGCCGTCCCGGTCGGACTCGTCGCGCAGGTCGGCAATGCCCTCGATCCGTTTGGCGCGCACCGCTTCGGCGATCTTTTCGATCATGCCGGCCTTGTTGACCTGATAGGGTATTTCGGTGATGACGATGGCGTTTCGGTCCTTTCGCACTTCCTCGATGTGCGTGCGTCCCCGCATCAGCACGGATCCCCGCCCGGTCATGTAGGCGGAGCGCGCACCGCCCGAACCCAAAATCAGCCCCCCGGTGGGGAAGTCAGGGGCGGGCACATATTGAATCAGCTCCTCGGCGGTAATCGCCGGATTGTCGAGGTATGCCTTGCAGGCGTCGATCACCTCGCCGAGATTGTGAGGCGGTACGTTGGTCGCCATGCCAACGGCAATCCCGCCGGCCCCGTTGACCAGAAGATTGGGAAAACGCGCCGGCAAGACCTCGGGTTCGTGCTCCGACTCGTCATAATTGGGGTGAAACTCGACGGTGTCTTCGTCGATGTCGGCCAGCAAGCCCTGGGCCGATTCATCCATCCGGACCTCGGTGTAGCGCATGGCCGCGGCCTTGTCGCCGTCCATCGACCCGAAGTTACCCTGTCCATCGAGAAGCGGCAGACGCATGGAAAAATCCTGGGCCAGCCGCACCAGCGCATCATAAATCGCCTGATCGCCATGGGGGTGATATTTACCCATGACGTCACCGACCACGCGCGCCGACTTGCGATAGGGTTTGGTATGATCGTACCCGTTTTCGTGCATCGAATAGAGAATTCGTCGATGCACCGGTTTGAGCCCGTCACGTACGTCCGGCAGCGCCCGCGATACGATCACGCTCATGGCGTAATCGAGATAGGAGCGCTTCATCTCCTCCTCGATGGTGATCGGCTCGATGTCGTGATTCCCGGCTTCGGGTACGATACTCTCGGTCAAGGTTATGCCTCTGAATTGTGACGCTTGACGAGCGGCCAGATGCCGCTCCGTTCCATTGGACGTGATTCGGGACCACCCACGAGATATGGGTAGTGGCGCGCTGTCACGATACCAAGTCCTGTAACATCACGCAATCTATGCGGACACGAAAAACGGTCGGTTAACGGTCGGATTCACGCGGTCAGAACGGAATTTCGTCGTCCAGTTCGTCGGCTGGAGCGGTCCCGCCCTCGCCAAAGGAACCGCTGGTCTGGCCGAACCCCTGGTCATAGCCGCCGGACGCCCCGGCACCACCCCCTTCAGCCCGGGAATCAAGCATGGTCAACTCGCCCCGAAACCGGGGCAGAACCACCTCGGTGGTGTATTTTTCGACGCCCTGCTGATCGGTCCACTTGCGGGTTTGAAGCTGACCTTCAAGATAGACCTTGGAACCCTTGCGCAGATAATTTTCGGCGACCTTGGCCAGGTTTTCGTTGAAGATCACAACCCGGTGCCATTCGGTACGTTCCCGGCGCTCGCCCGTCTGGCGATCCTTCCAGGTTTCGGAGGTCGCGACACTCAGATTCACCACGGGGGAGCCATCCTGCGTGTGCCGCACCTCGGGATCTCGACCGAGATTACCCACCAAAATGACCTTGTTGACGCTCCCTGCCATACCTTGCTCCCACCGATTTGGAGTTTCGTAGTTTGCTGCACCTTAACGGAAAGCCCCCCTTTCTGCCAGTGTGATTTCGCGTATAAAAGAAGATCATGAGGCGTTCCGACCTGACGCTTGACAGATTAGAACATAAATAGAACATTGGCAAGATATCCAACCGGTCACCAGTTGGGCACCTAGACAAGTTCGAACCTGGCCACGAGTATCCAATTCATGTTGAAGACCATTTCCATCAAGGGCGCGCGCGAACACAACCTGAAGGGCGTCGATTTGGAGCTGCCCCGTGACCGGTTGATCGTCATTACCGGGCTGTCAGGCTCCGGCAAGTCCTCGCTTGCGTTCGACACCATTTATGCCGAAGGTCAGCGCCGCTATGTGGAATCTCTGTCGGCCTATGCCCGCCAGTTCCTGGAGCTGATGCAAAAGCCGGACGTGGAGCATATCGAGGGCCTCTCCCCCGCCATCTCCATCGAACAGAAGACCACCAGCCGCAATCCCCGCTCCACCGTCGGCACCGTAACCGAAATCTACGACTATATGCGCCTGTTGTGGGCCCGGGTCGGTGTGCCCTATTCCCCGGCGACCGGCCTGCCCATCGAAAGCCAGACGGTGAGCCAGATGGTTGACCGGATCATGGCCCTCGAAGAAGGCACCCGGCTTTATCTGTTGGCCCCCATCGTGCGCGGGCGCAAGGGGGAATACAGGAAAGAGTTTGCCGACCTGCGCAAGAAGGGATTCCAGCGGGTCAAGGTCGACGGCGAATTTTACGAGATCGACGACGTCCCAGCGCTCGACAAGAAATTCAAGCACGACATTGACGTGGTGGTCGACCGGCTGGTGGTGAAAACCGGGCTGGAAACCCGCCTGGCCGACAGCCTGGAGACCGCGCTGGCGCTGGCCGACGGGCTGGCGGTGGCCGAGTTTGCCGACCGCAGGGATGACAAGGGTAACCCGGAACGCATGATGTTTTCGGAGAAGTTCGCCTGTCCCGTGTCCGGCTTTACCATTGAGGAAATCGAGCCACGCCTGTTTTCGTTCAACAACCCGCATGGGGCCTGTCCGACCTGCGACGGGCTTGGCACCAAGCTCTATTTCGATCCCGATCTGGTAGTGCCGGACCGCACAAAAAGCCTGAAGGCGGGCGCGCTGGCGCCGTGGTCCAAATCCACCGCCCCCTACTACCTGCAGACGCTCGAGTCACTGGCCAAGGCGTACCGGTTCTCTCTGACCACGCCATGGCAGGACTTGCCGGAACGGGTCCGTGACGTGATCCTCTACGGCAGCGGCGGGCGCGAGATCGAGATGATCTACAAGGACGACCGACGCGCCTATACCGTCAGGAAACCGTTTGAAGGGGTGATTGGCAATATCGAGCGACGGTGGCGGGAGACGGATTCGTCCTGGGTGCGCGAGGAATTGAGCCGTTACCAGTCCTCGGCACCCTGCGAATCCTGTGGCGGCGCGCGGCTCAGGCCCGAAGCGCTGGCGGTCAAGGTAGGCGGCCGGACCATCTCGGAAGTGACCGCCCTGTCGGTGGCCGACGCGGCAACCTGGTTCACCGACCTCGAAAATACTCTGAGCCCAAAGGATCGGGAGATCGCAGCCCGCATTCTCAAGGAAATCAGGGAGCGGTTGGGTTTTCTGGTGAATGTGGGGCTTGATTACCTCAATCTGTCACGCAATTCGGGCACGCTGTCTGGGGGCGAATCCCAGCGCATCCGGCTCGCCTCCCAGATCGGGTCAGGCCTGACCGGCGTGCTGTATGTGCTCGACGAACCGTCCATCGGCCTTCATCAGCGCGACAATGCGCGCCTGCTGAAGACCCTCACGGATCTGCGCGACATGGGCAACACGGTGATCGTGGTGGAACATGACGAGGACGCAATCCGCACCGCCGACCACGTGGTGGATATGGGCCCCGGTGCCGGCATCCATGGTGGTCAGGTGGTGGTCAGCGGCACGCCGGACGACATCATGCGGTGTCCGGACAGCCTCACAGGGCAGTATCTGACGGGCTCTCGCCGGATCCCGCTCCCCGAAACGCGCCGCCCCGGCCACCAGGCAGGCAAAAGACCCAAGGCGCTCACCATCAAAGGAGCGCGGGCCAACAACCTCAAGAATGTTGATGCGACGATCCCGCTTGGCACCCTCACCTGCATCACCGGAGTGTCCGGCTCCGGCAAGTCCACGCTCACCGTGGATACGCTATACAAGGGCATTGCCCGCAGGCTCAATCAGGCACGCGCTGTGCCTGGCGACCATGACACCATCGACGGGCTCGAATTCATTGACAAGGTGGTAGACATCGACCAGTCGCCCATCGGGCGCACGCCGCGATCCAACCCCGCCACATATACCGGCGCATTCACCCCGATCCGGGAATGGTTCGCCAGCCTGCCCGAAGCCCAGGCCCGCGGCTATAAGCCCGGCCGTTTTTCGTTCAACGTCAAGGGCGGGCGGTGCGAAGCGTGCCAGGGCGACGGCATGATCAAGATCGAGATGCACTTCCTGCCTGATGTTTACGTCCAGTGCGATCAGTGCGATGGCAAGCGCTACAACCGGGAGACGCTGGAAATCAAGTTCAAGGGCAAATCCATCGCGGACGTGCTCGACATGACGGTGGAGACCGGAGCCGAGTTCTTCAAGGCGGTGCCGGCCGTGCGCGACCGGCTGGAGATGCTGAAAAAGGTGGGGCTCGGCTACATCAAGATCGGCCAGGCGGCAACCACCTTGTCGGGCGGCGAAGCGCAACGCGTCAAGCTGGCCAAGGAGCTCAGCCGCCGGGCCACCGGCCGCACGCTCTATATCCTGGACGAACCGACCACGGGCCTGCATTTCGAAGACGTGCGCAAACTTCTCGAAGTGCTCCACGCGCTGGTGGATCAGGGCAACACGGTGGTGATCATCGAGCATAACCTGGAGGTCATCAAAACCGCCGACTGGATCATTGATCTGGGCCCCGAAGGCGGTGACGGCGGCGGCGAGATTGTCATCGCCGGCACCCCCGAAGAAGTGGCAACCTGCGAGCGCAGCTACACCGGGCAGTATCTGAAACCGATCTTGGAAACCGCAGGCCGGGTCAAGAAACGGGCGTGAGGTCAATTCAAGCTGACCGACACCCTCGCAAGAAACGAAATTAAAAACACAAATTACTGCCAAAAATCGCGTTCTTCGTTTATACTACCTTAAATTGATCTGGGTCGAGAGGAATGTCATGTCTGAGCTCCAACAAGAAGCGAAAGAAGCCCTTTCAAAACTGCAGAATTTTGATGCTGAATCTCTTGAACAACGCAGTAGACTTGGCGACGCCTTGAGATTTACAGAAGTGATCGACATCGCACAATCGGCAATTGATGTCGCGAAGCGTTTACCGACTTCTGTAATTGAAGAATTACCTACACAGGCGGTACAAACAATTCGTGACTCCTGCACCAATGTTTACAATACTTTTCAAGAAGTTTTAGGCTTTGATGTCAGCCAGGAAAATCCAAAAAAGGCAAAAGAAGACATAGAGAGAAAATTCGAAAATCTTAGAGACAATTTATTCAACCATCTACACCCATGGATTTCCTATGCGGCAACACGCACTATAGACTTCGAACAACTCGAAGCCCGATCTCAAGAAATCATACAGTCTATTAGAATTAAAGCAGAAGAAGCATCTGCGCAAATCAGGAAATATCAAGAGGAAGCAGAGGCTGCTCTAGATCGTCTTAGGTCTACTTTGAATCGGATGGTCTTTTCAAAATGTTGAATTTGTGATTCAAGGTGGATGCTGGAGAAGGAGGCCAGCATTCATGC
>RFJA01000057.1 GCA_003695065.1 Alphaproteobacteria bacterium | reverse complement strand
GCCAGAGGTCGACGACTCTTTTCGAGCGGTAAAGAGTTCCTATCTAATGAAGAGAGTTCGGAGTGCACGGCGGAAACGATGAGCGATCGGAGAGATAAGCGAGGGACCGGCCCCGAGCATGGGTTGCTGACCAAGCCCAGGACCGAGGCAAAGAAGCCCTCCATGTACAAGGTGCTGCTGCTGAACGACGACTACACGCCGATGGAGTTTGTCGTTCACGTCTTGCAGAGTTTCTTTCGCAAGGCGCCAGAGGAGGCCATGCAGATCATGCTCCATGTCCATCACAAGGGAGTCGGGGTCTGCGGTGTGTATACCTATGAGGTGGCCGAGACTAAGGTGGCTCAGGTGATCGAATATGCACGGAAGCACCAGCACCCGCTTCAGTGCACGATGGAAAAGGAGTGAAGAACCGGAACCAACCCGGCGTGGTGTTAACGCTTAATTGAAGGAAGGCTAAAGTGCCGACTTTTTCGCCCAATCTTGAACGTACGCTTCACCGTGCTCTGGCCGAAGCGAATGAACGGGGCCACGAATTCGCCACGCTTGAGCATCTCTTGTATGGCTTGCTTGACGACCAGGACGCTGTTTCGGTCCTCAAGGCGTGCAACGTCAACATCGATGTATTGCGCAAGCAGACGGTCGATTATCTCGACAATGAATTGTCCAATCTGGTCACCAATGACCGGAACATTGAAGCCTCGCCAACGGCCGGGTTCCAGCGGGTGATCCAGCGCTCGATCCTGCATGTTCAAAGCTCCGGACGCGAAGAGGTAACCGGCGCCAACGTGTTGGTGGCGCTGTTCTCCGAGCGCGAAAGTCACGCGGTCTACTTCCTCCAGCAGCAGGATATGACCCGGCTCGATGCGGTCAGCTACATCTCCCATGGCGTCGCCAAGGCGCCGGGAATGGCCGAGACCCGGCGGGTTTCGGGTGCCGAAACCGCGGCCGGGGAAAAGGAAGAGAAGGAGAACGGTGCGCTTGCCACCTACTGCGTCAATCTCAACGCCAAGGCCCGCGCCGGCAAGATCGATCCCCTGATCGGTCGCGATGCCGAGGTCGAGCGCACCATCCAGGTGTTGTGCCGGCGTCAGAAGAACAACCCGCTATATGTGGGCGACCCCGGGGTTGGCAAGACGGCCATCGCAGAAGGGCTTGCCCGCAAGATCGTGGAGGGTGAGGTCCCGGAGGTTCTTGAAGACGCGGTTATTTACGCGCTCGACATGGGGGCGCTGTTGGCCGGGACCCGTTACCGGGGCGATTTTGAAGAACGTCTGAAGGCGGTGATGAAGGAAGCCGAGGCGATGGAGGGGCTCATCCTCTTCATCGACGAAATTCACACCATCATTGGGGCCGGTGCCACATCGGGCGGGGCGATGGATGCTTCAAACCTGCTCAAGCCCGCGCTGGCGAGCGGTTCAATCCGCTGCATTGGTTCCACCACCTACAAGGAGTACCGGTCCTACTTCGAAAAGGACCGGGCATTGCTGCGCCGGTTCCAGAAGATCGACATCACCGAACCGAGCATTGGTGACACCATCAAGATCATGGAGGGGCTCAAGCCCTATTTCGAGAAGCACCACAATGTTCGCTATACTCACGACGCCATAAAGGCGGCCGTGGAGTTGTCGGCGCGCTATATCAATGATCGCAAGCTGCCCGACAAGGCGATCGACGTCATCGACGAGGTTGGTGCAGCCCAGTCCATGAAGCCTGTCGGAAAACGCAAGAAGACGGTTGGCGTCAAGGATATCGAGGCGATCGTCGCCAAAATTGCCCGGATACCACCCAAGTCCGTCTCAAAGACCGACAAGGTCAGCCTGAAGAACCTTGAAAGCGAACTGAAACGGGTCGTCTACGGCCAGGATCAGGCGATCACCGCACTCTCAAGCGCCATCAAGTTGTCGCGGGCCGGATTGCGTGAACCCAACAAACCCATTGGCTGTTATCTGTTTTCGGGGCCCACCGGGGTGGGCAAGACCGAAGTCGCGCGCCAGCTCGCCAGCATCATGGGTGTGCCGCTGACCCGTTTCGACATGTCGGAGTATATGGAACGCCATTCGGTATCTCGTCTGATCGGCGCGCCGCCGGGTTATGTGGGCTTCGATCAGGGCGGCCTGTTGACCGATGCGATCGACCAGACCCCCCATACCGTGCTTTTGCTGGATGAAATCGAAAAGGCCCATCCCGACCTTTTCAACATCCTGCTGCAGGTGATGGACAGTGGCCGGCTGACCGACAACAACGGCAAGACCGTGGATTTCCGGAACGTCATTCTGATCATGACCACCAACGCAGGCGCGCAGGAACTTTCCCAGGCCGCCATCGGTTTTGGTCGGGACAACAACGAAGGTGCCGACGAGGAAGCGATCAAGAAATTGTTCGCGCCCGAGTTCCGCAATCGTCTGGACGCCATTGTGCCGTTTGCCTCGCTCAATCAGGAGATCATCGAACGAATCGTCGACAAGTTCATTCTTGAGCTTGAAGTTCAGTTGGAAGAACGTGGCGTTACCATAGAACTCGGGCCCGAAGCGCGTCGCTGGCTTGGCGAGAAGGGCTACGATCCGGTCTATGGTGCGCGGCCCCTGTCCCGGGTGATTCAGGAGGAGGTCAAGAAGCCTTTGGCGGAAGAGTTGCTGTTTGGCAAGCTGGTCAAGGGCGGTCATGTGCGAATCGACTTCGAGAATGGGGCGCTGACCTTCGATATCACGCCCGCCAGAACCAAGCGCGGGCAGTCTTCGAGGAAGGCCGAATACGTCTAGGGGACCGAACAGGCCCCACAAAATGGAGCGCCGGGCCCAGACGAGGACCCGGCGTTTTTTTTTATGGCTCGTCGCGTGATGGCCCGTCCTGTTTGAACGGGCCGTATTGCCCAAGTGCCGCCATGTCGGCGCGCACCAGCCGGCGTTCCTGTTGGAGATAACTGGCGATGGCGTCGCGCAGTCCCGGATGGGCGATCCAGTGGGCGCTGAAGGTGGGGGCTGGCAGATATCCCCGCGCGATCTTGTGTGGGCCCTGTGCCCCGGCCTCAACAGTCTCAAGACCATGGGCGATGGCATAGTCAATGGCCTGATAATAGCAGAGCTCGAAATGCAGGAAGGGGTGATGCTCCAGCGCCCCCCAATAGCGCCCATAAAGGGTTTTCCGGCCCTTGAGGTTCAGCGCCCCGGCGATAAAGCGACCGTTGCGCTTCGCCATCACCAAAACCACCGCATCACCGAGGCGTTGTCCGAGAAGGGAAAAAAACGTCCGGTTGAGGTAGGGACGGCCCCATTTGCGCGCGCCGGTATCCAGGTAGAACTGATAGAACGCATCCCAATGTTCCTCCCGGAGGTCCGCGCCGGTCAGGATTTCAACGGTGATATCGTTGCGAAGCGCTTCTCTTCGCTCGCGCCGTATGGCTTTGCGCTTGCGCGACGCCAGGGCATCGAGAAAGTCGTCGAACCTCCGGTAGCCGTCATTGCGCCAGTGGAACTGCTGGTCGAGACGCAGCAGGAACCCCATCTCGCCGAGTGTCCGCCACTCTTCCTCCAACGGAAAAGTGATATGAAGCGAGGAAACCTCGAGCTGTTCCACTGCCTGTACCGCCGCGCTTGCCAGGGCCCGGCGGGTTTCGCCAATCTCGGCGCCCGGCGCCACCAGGAGCCGCGGTCCGGTCACCGGGGAGAACGGGGAAGAGCATTGCAACTTGGGATAATAGCGCCCGCCCGCGCGCATGAAAGCCTCGGCCCAGCCGTGGTCAAACACATATTCGCCCTGGGAATGGCTTTTGAGGTAGAGCGGCATGACGCCTTCGAGTGAACCGTCGGCGCGGGCGATGGCCAGATGCTGGGGAAGCCAGCCCG
>RFJA01000056.1 GCA_003695065.1 Alphaproteobacteria bacterium | reverse complement strand
GGATCGACGACAGGTTGCCCAGTGTTTCCGCCAGGTTGCCGCCAGTTTCCTGCTGCACTGACAGGCTGATGACGAAGAACTTGAATTCCGGGGTGGCGATCCGTTTGGTGGCTTTCCACAAGGCATCGGTCATGGTGATGCCGAGCCGGATATCATCGGCGATCCTGCGAAACTCGATCCCGACCGGATCTTCCATTTCCCGGCCGACCGCATTGATTGATTCTGTCACCGGCAGTCCCGATTTGAGGCCGCGCACGATCAGGTCGATGGCTTCCGGAAAGAGTTTGGTGAATTTGGCTTCGCGGCTCTTGATTATCCGCCCGACAATGAAGTGCGGCGCGCCTATTCCGAGAAACAGACCGATCAGGACCGCGGTCACCGGCGGCAGTCCGCTGAGCAGGATCGACAGGGTGGCGCAGATTACCACCGACGCGCCGTTGATGGCGGCATACTGGCCAAAGGTGATCTTGTAGCCCGTACGGTTCAACCGCTCGCGCAATTCCGCCGGGCGTGGAACAAACCGCTTAACGAATTCGTCCCAGTTGCTGTTCCGGGCGTAGATCACCAGACGCCTGGCGGCATCCGCGGTCTTGCCGCGCCGTCCACCCTCATAGCGTGCCTTCATTTTCGCGAGCCGCTGCTGGAGGATCTTGTTGGCGGGGTTGAGCAAGCCAATCCCGAACATGATGGAGGCGAACAGGACCAGCAGCATGCCGAACACGCCGATCATAACGATATCTGGATTGACCGTATTCATGGCTCACCTCACATGGCTTCAAGCAGCGCGCGATGGAGACCGAAATACTCGGCCTTGGGCGTAAAGTGCGGACGCACCCCGGTGGAGCGGAAATTGCCGCGCAGTTTGCCGGTTTCGTCCTCGCCCTCGAATTCGTAGACGAACAGATCCTGGGTGGTGATCACGTCGCCTTCCATGCCAACCACCTCGGTGATCGCCTGAACCCGCCTCACACCATCGCGCATTCGGGCCACCTGCACGATCAGGTCGACGGCCGAAGCGATCTGTGTGCGGATCGCCTTGGAGGGCAGGTTCGACGAGCCCATGTTGACCATGTTTTCAAGGCGGGTCAGGGCTTCGCGCGGGCGGTTGGCGTGAAGGGTGCACATTGACCCGTCGTGGCCCGTATTCATCGCCTGCAGCACGTCAAGGGCCTCGGCACCACGGACCTCACCCAGGATGATCCGGTCCGGGCGCATGCGCAGGGAGTTCTTCACCAGGTCCCGCATGGTGATTTCGCCCTGGCCTTCAAGGTTCGGAGGGCGGGTCTCAAGGCGCACCACATGGGGCTGCTGAAGCTGCAGTTCGGCCGCATCCTCGATGGTGACCACCCGTTCGCCCGGATCGATCAGGCGCGACAGCGCGTTGAGCATGGTGGTCTTGCCCGATCCGGTGCCGCCGGAGATCAGGATATTCAGTCTGGACGCGGCGGCGATCTTCAGGACGGTCGCCATTTCCGGTGACAGGTTCTGGGTCTCGATCATGCGATCGAGCGTGATTTTTTTCTTGGAGAACTTCCGAATCGAAATCGATGCGCCGTCGATGGCCAGCGGGGGGATGATGATGTTGACACGGCTGCCATCGGCAAGACGCGCGTCGCACAGCGGCGTCGATTCATCCACCCGGCGGCCGATGGCGGTCACGATCCGGGTGCAGATGTTCATCAGATGGGCCTGATCGCGGAACTGCACATCGGTCAGTTCCAGCTTGCCGTTGCGCTCCACATACACCTGCTTGGGCCCGTTGACCATAATGTCGGTAATGCTCTCGTCGGCGAGGAGCGGTTCCAGCGGACCCAGACCAAGCATGTCGTTGAGCAGCATGGTGACAAGTTGGCGCTGCTCTTTCAGGTTCAGGTTGATCTTTTCCTGAACCATCAGTTCGCTCACCACCTCGCTGATCTGCTCGGAGAGCTCGCCGCGCTCCATCTCGCTTGCTGCCGAAGCGTCGATATGCTCCATCAGCAGCGGCTGGAGGCGTTCCTTCGCCAGCGAAACGGTTTCCTTTGCGTCACCTTTTTTCGTGTCACGCGCGGCCTTGTTCTTTTCGGCCACATCCTCGCTGGAGTTGCCGGCCAGCACTTCATTGAGAAGAACCGTGAGAAGGTCGCGGCGTTCGAGCCCGCTCAGCTCAATGCCGGTTTCCCTGGTCTTTTCGATTATGAGGTTCTCGATTTCCGACGCCAGCTCGCTCCGGGACTTGACCCGGATCTCGTCACCGGTGAACCGCTTTTTGAGGAGCGGCGCCATCAGGTCATACACCTGATCGACCGTGGAGCCGTTGGATGCTTTGGGCGAGGACGGTTCCGGCTCCACCGGCTTGATCTCGTTTACCGGCTCGGGCGCGGGCTTGGGGACGGCCTTTGCCGCGGGTGACCCCACACCATTTGGTCGCAGCCCGCCGCTCCGCCCAAAACCCTGGAGCGGTTTCTTGCGGGGGTCAAGACCGGGGCCCCGTAAGGATTTCCGTCCGAACGACACGATATGTCCTATTTCTTACCGATCGCGAGGAGACTCTTCCATACCGAGGGCTTTGCGTCCTCGACTTTGTTGCCCACAAGCTCTTCGCTGATGCTCTTCATCAAGGCCACGAGCTTGCTGTTGGCGGCGGCCTGGGGAAGAGGTTTCCCGCGTTTGGCGGCGGTCACCACCGTTCTGGGATCGAAGGGCAGGACCCAGTCGAGCTTGCGCTCGACCGAAGTTTCGAAATCCTTTTGTTCGACCTCCACCGGACCGCCGCTGCCCAGCCGGTTGGCCACCAGCCGGACCGCGGCGCTGGGGGCAACGTCCTTGATGTAATTGAGGATGCGGATGGTGTCGCGTGTCCCCGCCAGCGACAGGTCCGTGACCACCATGATGTCGGTGGCTTCGGTGAGTATGGGCGGGTGCTGGGCGATCAGATGGCGCGGCGCGTCAACCACCACCACTTCATATCCGTTGCGCAGTTCCTCGATCAGGTGTCCAAGTGCCGAGGGGTCCGGGATCGCTGTCTCGGTGAGTGAAGCCTCGGCGCTCAGAACCGCCAGATTGTCGCTTTCCTTGATCACGGCGCGTTCAATGAACAGGCCGTCAACCCGGCTTGGGTTGTCGAGCGCATCAACCAGACCGCGGCCGGGTTCAAGGTCGAATACCAAGGCATCGGTACCGAAGTGAATGTCAAGGTCGAGCAGCGCAACCTTGCGGCCAAGTTCGTTGGCCATAAGCCAGGCGGTGGACGACGCCAACAGGCTGGCGCCGGTGCCGCCGCGTACCCCGATGACCGAGATGACCTTCTTGACTTCTTCTTCAGGCGCGTGCTGGTGACCCTCGGCCGCCAGGCGCAACGCCTGTTCGGCGTTCAGGAGGGCCATGCGAATTTCGTCGGTGGTTACCGGCTTGACGAAGTATTCGATGATCCCGGCGTCGATCAGGTCACGATAAAGCGCCACATCATTGAGCGTGCCAAGCGCGATGACCGCGGTTCCGGGTTCACAGACTTCAGCCAGGGCGCCGAGGTCCGCGCGTGGGTCGGTGGAGTCCGACAGGTCGACGAGCAGGAACCGTGGCGACGGGCTGGCGCCGAGGGTGCGGATTGCATTTTCGACGCCGCCTGTGGCAACGCTGTCCAGCGGCCATTCGCGTTCCGAAAGGATCGGGACCAGGACCTCGGTGGTCGCCGAATCACAGACAAAGGCTGCAAATTCGTTGGACTTGTCCTTGTTGATCATGTCACTGGCGGTATTCATGTCCGCTTATCCTCGTTTGCAATAATTCGATCGGGCGCGCACTTGGATGCGCCCGGATCAATTTTCTTCGATCAGACCCTCACTGATATCCTCGCCGCCGCCTTTCTTGCCCCATTTGATCTTGTCCTCGCGGTAGCGCCGCACGGCGGCCGCAGCGTTCCCGCCATCGGTGGGTCGATATTCCCGCCCCTCGACCAGATCGCGCGGGTTCGCCACCATCAGGCCGAGAGCGGTGACGTTCGCGCAGCCCCAGTTGCTGGACGGCGCATTTTCGAAGTTGGGGTAGGCGGGCTGGCGCCAGTCGGGGCATTTCGGTGGTGTCACGACATAACGCTCGACCACAATACGCACCGTGTTTTCGGGCGGGACCGCACCATAGGGCAGGGGCTTGGCATAAACGTCATAGCCGAGCCGCCCCAAATGGGCGATCACCGCTTTGGCGCGATCCTGGTCAATGGGATTGGCCCTGCCGTCCCGGTCTTCGGGAATGTCAACGAAGAGGCGGTCGCCGTAGTCCAGGCCGGTTTCGCGCAGGAAGGCGGCCAACCGGGTTGCCTGGGTGTCGGAGACGGCTTTTTCCTCGTCTTCGAAGGCGACGTCATGAGCGACCCGGACCAGATCCACGGTGTTGCGCATGGCGGTTTCATTGCCGGCCCACTGGGACTGCTGCGGCATGCAGGCAGACAGTCCTGCAGCGGCGGCTAGGGCGAAACCGAGAGTAAAGAGACGTTTCATAAGGCAGGTCTCCTAATTCAGCATGAAGCCGGCGGGCGCGATGGTCGTTCGGCCCTGTTTGTCGGCGGTCGGTACCGGTCCCGCGGTGGGCTGGGCGCGGTAGCTTTGGCCGTGGAGATAGCGCTCCATATCGTTGGGCATCCTTAGTCCGTCCACGGGTGTCGGAATACGTTTGCCGCTGACCGGGCGCACGACGTAGGGAGTAACAATGATGATGAGCTCGGTTTCCTGGCGCTGGAAACGATCGGAGCGGAACAGCGCTCCCAGGATCGGAATGTCGCCGAGGCCGGGGAACTTGGTCAGTTCACGTTCGATGTTGTTCTGCAACAGTCCGGCCACTGCAAAGCTCTGACCGCTCGCCAGTTCGACGGTGGTGGCCGCGCGCCGGGTGGTCAGCGCCGGAATGTTGAAGCCGTTGAGTGTGATCGCTCCGGCCGATGACAACTGGCTCACTTCGGGCTGGACCTTGAGGTTGATGGAGTTGTCACTCAGCACGGTGGGGGTAAAGGTCAGGGCCACCCCGAACGTACGATAGTCGATGGTGATCACCCCGTTCTCCTGGGGGACCGGAATGGGAAACTCGCCTCCGGCCAGGAACGATGCCTTTTCACCCGAAAGGGCGGTCAGGTTGGGTTCCGCCAGAACCGTCAGAAAACCTTCAGTCTCCAGCGCGTCGATGATGTAGTTGAGGTCCAGCCGCCCGGTGGCGAAATTGCCCAGGAGGCTGCCAGCTTCCCGGGTGTTGGTGAAAAATTCCTTCACCGGAAGCGGGTTGCCCAGGGCGTCGAAAAAGACATCACTTGGCACCAGTTCGAACACATCGGCGGCGTTCTGGATACCGATAAAGGAGTTTCCGAAACCGAGGCTGCCTTCCCAGTTGAAGCCCAGTTGTTTGGACACATCGCGGCTGACCTCGGCAACCCGGACCCGCAAGTTGACCTGGGTGGTGGCGGCAATGTTCATCCGGTTGACCACTTCCTGACCGTCGCCAAGGAATTTCTGGGCCACATGCTGGGCATCATCGGCTTCGGCCGGCGAATCGGCGTTGCCGGTCAGCACCAGTACGCCATTCAACTGATCAAGCTTGACGTCGGCGTCGGGAATCACCTTCTGAAGTGCCGAGCGGACCTGCCCCAGGTCGTGAGTCACGGTAACGGTTCCGCTGAACAGCACCTCGTCGTTGTCCGATACCGCGAACAGGCTGGTCGATCCCGGTTTCTTGCCGAAAACGTATACAAGCCGGGACGACTTCACCTGGATATCGGCCACTTCGGGATCGGCAATGAAGATATTGGAGGCCGGCTTGTCGAGCCGCACCAGTTTGCCGTTGCTCACCTCGACCAGAATACCGAGGCCATTGGTCTCCACAATCTCGGCGCCGGCCTTTGCGCTGCCATGCACGCCGTCGCCCACGGTCGCCACGGCGAAGAGTGCGAGCGCCGGGATCAGGATCGACGCCGGTCTCGCCCCGGCCCGAAAAATCCTCTTGATAAGGGAGTGACCGGTCATTTTCCGCTCTCCACATTGACCCGCTCCAGCGCGCTGCCGCGGGCTACCATGACAGCGGAGCCGTTGTTGCCCTTGCCGGACAACACCCTGCTCACATCGCTATCCCACGTATAGGTTTTGCCGATATCCGGGGCTGCCGGTTCAAGGGTTGCCGCGGCAACATCCACATCGGGGTTGGCCAGACTGCGCAGGCTGAGCGACAGGTTGCCCAGTTCGCGGGCAAGCGCGACACGTTCCGCCTGGCGCGGGGTTACTTCAAGGGTCACAGTCTTGACCACCGCCGGGGTATTGGTTTGATCGTCGGTGCGTTGATCGATGGCCAGCACGCGCACATTGGTCAGGACAGTCTCGCTGGCACGGTGCTGGGTTCTCGCGTCCCTATCCTCGACGCGATGGCTCAGGATCAGGTCCACCCGGTCGCCGGGAAACACGAAGCCGGCAATGCCGGTGGTCGAATCAACTTTTACGGAGACCGCCCGCATGCCGGGGCTCAGCACTGCGGCCAGGAAGCCGCGCTCGCCTGGCGCCGCCACGCGGGAGCGCGACAGGGGTTCTCCGGCACGAAGTCCGGTTCGAACCACCGACCCGTGCAGGTCCGCTGGCTCACGGCCTGTGAGCTTGCGGATATATTCGTCGGGCAAATCCACGTCCGGCCAGGCCTGCCAGCGCAGGTCACCCTCCTGCAGAATGCGTCCGGCCGGCAGGTCCGTTTTGGCGACCAGAATTTCAAGGTCTGTCACTGGCGCCGGTGCGGCCGCCACGTCCGCCGGGCGCTCTGCGGCGACCCAACTGCGCGCAAGAAAGGCGGTGGCTCCGGCGATGACCAGAGCCGCGACGATAAGGACCACGCTTCGGAGGTTCACGTTCATAGCATTCCTTCCTTATCCGCCAAGGCCCGCTTGTGTTGCCAGGGCGGTTGCAACGTACAACCCGCCGGTGGCGATACCGAGACCGTAGGGGACCTTGGATTGGCTCATTCTAAGAGCAAGAGGGTTTACAATCTGTGAAGCCGGGACGCCGAGTCGCTTGAGCCGTTCGACAACCAGAACGCCCAGAGTGACGACACCGCCGGCCAGCGCCGTCACAAAGATGAAGGGAAGGACCAGCGGCGGCCCGGCCCAAAGCGTGCACAGGGTAATCAGTTTGACGTCGCCGCCGCCCATGACCCCCTTGGCAAACAGAACCAGGCAGACGGCAAACACCAGAGCAGCCGCACCGACCGTCTTTGCGATATAAAGGAGTGAAAGATTGATGGTGCGAAGGTCTGGCGGAAGCAGGGACTGGGCGAGCAAAAACACCACCGAGCTCCCGGCAACCGCGAGGTTGAGCCGGTTCGAAATGATGTATCTTTTGACATCGCTTAAAGCGGCACCAACCAGCAATAATGCGAAAGCCGCAATGGCGGCGTAGGACATTCCTGTTGCAAACGTCGTCATGGTCGCCTCGTCACCATGTTGCTTCGCACCTGTCCGGGGTGTCTCGGTGCGGTCCGCGGCGCGGTTTCCTGTTTTGTCGTGGTGCGGGCCGCTTTGGTCCGGGGTCTGGTTTGTACGAGGGCAATATCATTGTCCGGCGCGGCGAATCGGTTTATCCGCCCGAGGTCGATGCCTGGGACAGGTCATCCCCGATCCCGGAAAAGGTGTTGGTGATTTCTGTGCCCAGACTTGTCAGGGTTGCCACAATGGCAATGGTAACCAGAGCCGCGATCAGGCCATATTCAACGGCGGTCGCTCCTGCTTCGTTCTTGCGCAGTTTTTTGATCAACTTTATGGACATGTCCGGTCTCCGGTTGCCAATTATTTCACCTTCAATATTTCCGATCTCTGTGAATAATAGGTTAATTATGAAGTTTTCAGATTAAATATATGGAGTGTTGACAGAGGTTTCTTGTCAAAGAGTCTTCCAGATATTCTTGTACAGATTTCGTTCTTTACTATAAAATTTTTATAAAAATTGTTCTTGAAGCCCAAAATGCAACGGCTCCGGGTCTTGAAAACCCGGAGCCGTTACAATTGTGATAACGCAAAGAGCAGAAGTTGATCAATTGCCGTTGGCCGTGGACAGCTCGGTTTCCACCGTTTCAAAGGTGGTCGTAAGCTGTTCACCGATACCGGTCAGGGCAGCGATCGCCACCACCGAAACCAGGGCCGCAATCAGGCCATACTCAATGGCAGTCGCACCCGCCTCGCTCTTGCGCAGCTTTTTGAGCAATTTGATAAGCATCACTCGTCTCCAATTGCCAAATCTTGGTAAGGCCAATATCGCGGAGAGATATGAATAATAAGTTAACTCAAACAACAAAAATGAAAGAAATGGATTTCGGGTATTTGTCTCTGGTTTCGTAGTTTTACGGAAGTCATTTCTTATTTATTTAGGAAGAAATCTGTTTTTATTTATGTAAAATTTTAATGATTTCCGGCGGGCGCCTGTAAGCCATGTGGTGCTGGCGGTGCTGGCGGTGCGTGTGGTGCTGGCGGTGCAGGGGGTGTTCGGGGAGGGGCCGTCTCCTAATCCGGCTTGATGTCCGCCGGGGCCCGCTCATGCGGAGGCAGGCGCAGGGTCAGCATCTGGCTGTCGTCCGTGCGCTGGATGCTCACCGTCGCGCCGACGCTGGCTGCCAGTTCTTCGGCCAGTTTGAATCGGAAGTGCGACAGAGCCGACAGGTTGGAGCCGGTGGCGCCGTCCTTTCGCCGGAACGGAATCTTTATATCCACGCTACCGTCATTGCTGGTGGTCAGCGCGGGTCTGATGGAGGTTCCGGGCGCGCCATCCTCTAGCGCGCAACGCAGCAGTCGCACCAGGGCATACTGGACGAATCGAGGGTCGCTGTAGATGATGGCGCGCAGGCCTTCCGGGGGCATGTCTATCGTCATGTTCTGGCGACGCGCCTGGTCGGCGACGGCCTCTACACTTTCCTGAATAATCGAGGAAAGGGAAAAGGATCTTGGATAGATCTCGTCTCCATGGGCGCGCAGTTTGGCGTTTTCAAGGATATCGCTGATCAGTTCGTTGAGTTGCCGCGCGGCTGTGATAATGCTTTCAACACAGCGGCGGTAATCATCGTTGATCTTGCCCCAGGTCTCAAGCTGGATCATTTCGGAAAACCCGAGGATGGCGTTGAGCGGTGTTCGCAGCTCGTGGCTGACACCCTGAATCACGTCTGCGATGGCTCGGTCTAGAGCCGGATCGACGGGGACCTGCCCGGACTGACCGGAGAGGCGATTCGAATTGGCCGGGCGGTCCATGGTCGGGTTGGGCGTGATCGCTTCGGCGATACCGCGGTACCCTTGAAAACGGCCGCTATCGATATCGAAGACCGGAACAGCCGCCAGTTTCCAGGCGCACGTCCCGTCAATTCCTGTGGTTGCCACTTCCCAATCGTCGAACGGTGAACGACGCTGCAAAAAACGGTTGAAGTCGGCAGTCGTTTTTTCTTCGTCGGGTGCCGCCAAAATCGCATCCAGCGGCTTTTCCATCAGGGTTGTGACGGGACGACCAAAGGCCCTGGCCGCACTTTCAGACAAATAGGTGATACGGCCGTGGCGGTCGGTTTCCCACTGCCAGTCACTGCAGGCGCGCACAAAATCCCTCAATTTGAAACGCCCCCGGATGGATTGGGTCATGGCGCTATCAAGTGCGGCCACGTCCGCATAATAGGGGTTGCGCTGCGCGGCCGGGGTACCCTTTTTCCGTTGGTCGCGCGGCGTCGGTAGAAACGGTGTGGTCGACTGCGGTTCCTGCTGTGGCGGTGCGCCAGTCGGTTGATTTATGCGCTTCGGGGGTGACTGGCGTGATGCGGATTGCGCGCTCGTTTTCTGTATTGGGGTTGTCGCAAAGCGCTGGTCGATTCGGGCACGGACATCATCGGAGAGGTCGCGGCGTCGCTTGAGGCGGCTGATCACTTCGATCGGTGCGGTGTCAATCAGGCGGTGCATCATTTGCGCGGGGATTGCCGCATAGTCGAGAAGGGGGCCACTGACCTCGTCCACATCGTCGATCAGAATTTCAAGCAGTGTCTCGGGCGGGTGCGCCATCGAGTAAAGATGCCCCGACAACTCCCGCCGAACGCTAAGGTCCACCTTTGGCAGGAGAATACGCAGGATTTCCGCAAGTGCTGCGCGGTCATCGGCCGATTCGGGCAGTTTGCCCGACAGGAACAGATCCGCCACATGCCGAAAAACGAGGTTGCGTCCCCGTTGGGATCGCTCATGCAGCATCTTCAGGATCTGGTCCAGTTCGACCGCCAATATCTACCTACTCCGCCTGCCCAACGCCTTGCGCCTGCTGTTTTTTGGCCCCGTTATGTGCTGCCGTGCGATCCTGTCGGGCTGTCCATCATCACGCTTGTTTTATTGTCGCATATCCATTGTGGGAGGGGAAGCCGGCAAAAATGAACAAGCGGCTGAAACCGTCCGCCCCAGAGCGAGACGGTTTTCCAGTCCGCGAAATTTTATTTCTGGTCAGGCGCGTCCGATATTCTTATCCTGCGCCAGAACAGAATCATACTGCGCCCACGGGGGCGCCAAGGAAAGGCAATGGCCATGCATCGTGGTGTCAGGTTGGACGAGATTGACTTGAAGATTCTCGCGGCTCTGCAGGAAAACGGCCGGATGACCAACGTGGAGTTGTCGGAACGGGTTGGCATTACTGCGCCGCCCTGTCTGAGGCGGGTGCGGGCCCTGGAAGAAGCCGGTTTCATCAAGGGGTATCATGCGGAAATCGACGAGCGCGCACTGGGATTCTCGATTACGGCGTTTGCGCTCGTAGGCCTCCACAGCCAGGCGGAAAGCGATCTTCAGGCCTTCGAGGCGATGGTCAACGGTTGGCCGCTTGTGCGTGAATGTCACATGCTCAGCGGCGAGATTGACTTCATCTTGAAGGTGGTGGCTCGTGACCTTTCGGAGTTTCAGAGCTTCCTGACCGGCCAGCTCACGCCCGCCCCCAATGTGGCGAGCGTCAAGACCGCTCTGACCATCCGCTGTTCCAGGAAGGTGCCGGGTGTGCCATTCGGCGAGAGCTGACTGAGCCGTCAAATGAATTCGATCTTGGTGATTTCGTAACTCTTGTCACCGCCCGGCGCCGTCACCACAACTTCGTCGCCCACCGTACGCCCGATCAGGGCGCGGCCCAGGGGCGAGGTGTAGGATATGCGACCGCTTTTTACGTCCGCTTCATGTTCGCCGACGATCTGATAGCGTGAGGTCTTGTCGTCTTCGTCGGCGACCGTAACCGTTGCAGCGAAAACCACGCGGTCGCCCGAATGGGCCGTTGGATCGATGACATCGGCGCGCGCCAGGATGTCTTCCACTTCGTAGATTCGACCCTGGATCTGCCCCTGCTTTTCCTTGGCGGCGTGATATTCGGCATTTTCCGAAAGGTCACCATGCGCCCGTGCTTCCTCGATCGCCGCAATGATCGCCGGCCGCTCGACCTGTTTCAAATTCTTCAGTTCCGCCTGCAGGGCCTCGTACCCTGCCCTTGTCATCGGTACCTTTTCAGCCATCAACCTGATTATCCTGTTTCTGCGCCAACTGCAAAACCGCTTCCGTCCCACTCCCCCGGGAGGCAGTCGGCGGCATTTGATACTCCGGTTTTCTTGTCCTGGAGTGCTCTTTAGGACGACGCGGTAATATATGATTGAAGTGGGGTTACATCAAGGCCACCCTCTCTGAGTGTGCGCATTGCCGCCACAGCAGCACGGGCGCCGGCGACCGTCGTGTAATAGGGTATCCGGTTGACAAGGGCGGTTCTGCGCAACTCGTAGGAGTCGGCAATGGACTGCGCGCCCTCGGTCGTATTGAACACCAGATCGACCTCGCCATTCTTCATGGCGTCCACGATATGGGGGCGGCCCTGTAGAACCTTGTTGATTCGTTCCACCTGAAGCCCCTGTTCCTGGAGGAATGCGGCGGTGCCACCGGTTGCAATGACCCGGAATCCCATTTCAAGAAGGGCACGGGCCGGTTCGACCATGGCCGGCTTGTCGCTGTTCTTGACCGATATAAAGACAGTGCCCTCGCGCGGCAGCAAGGTGCTGGCGGCAAGCTGGCTTTTCGCAAAGGATCGCGCGAAATCGCGGTCTAGCCCGATTACCTCGCCGGTGGATCGCATTTCCGGGCCAAGCAGAATATCGACGCCGGGGAAACGGGCAAACGGAAACACCGCTTCCT
Organism: Alphaproteobacteria bacterium; assembly: GCA_003695065.1. GTDB lineage: Bacteria > Pseudomonadota > Alphaproteobacteria > Sphingomonadales > Govanellaceae > J090. The sequence goes on along the minus strand of RFJA01000056.1, from coordinate 1,240 downwards.
TGATGGCGATATGATCAAGCGGCCGCTCCGATAGGTTGAAGTCGGCCAGTCTGGCACCGGCCATCAGCCTCGCGGCAATCTTGGCAATGGGCGCGCCGATGGTCTTGGCCACGAACGGGACAGTCCGGCTGGCGCGCGGGTTGACCTCGATGATGTAGACCACGTCGTCCTTGACGGCGAACTGGACATTCATCAACCCGATCACTTGCAAGGCCAGGGCGAGCTTCCGGGTCTGTTCCCTGATCTCGTCAATCACAGTTTCGGGTAGGGAATAGGGCGGCAGGGAGCAGGCCGAGTCGCCCGAGTGAATGCCGGCTTCCTCAATGTGCTGCATGATGCCGGCTACATAGACGTCGGTTCCGTCGGAGAGAGCATCCACGTCCACCTCGGTGGCGCCGGCCAGATAGGAATCGATCAGAACCGGGCTGTCACCGGAGACCCGGACCGCTTCGGCCATGTATCGTTCAAGCCCTGCATTGTCGTGAACGATTTCCATGGCGCGCCCGCCAAGCACGTAGGACGGGCGGATCAGGACAGGGTAGCCAATCTTTTCGGCGATGGCCCGGGCTTCGTCGGTCGAGGTGGCGATACCGTTGGCCGGCTGCTTGAGGTCAAGCCGCGCCAGCAATTCCTGAAAGCGTTTGCGGTCCTCGGCGAGATCGATCGCGTCGGGGGACGTCCCGAGGATCGGGACACCCGCCGCTTCCAGCGCCTTGGCCAGTTTCAGCGGGGTTTGCCCGCCGAACTGGACGATGACCCCGAGGAATTCCCCTTTCGTCTGCTCGACCCGGATCAGTTCAAGCACATCCTCGGCCGTCAAGGGCTCGAAGTACAGCCGGTCCGAGGTGTCGTAATCGGTGGACACCGTCTCGGGGTTGCAGTTGACCATGATGGTCTCGAAATCCGCGTCCGACAGGGCGAAGGCCGCGTGACAGCAGCAATAGTCGAACTCGATTCCCTGGCCTATGCGGTTGGGGCCACCGCCCAGAATCACGATTTTCTTGCGTTCCGTCGGCTGTGACTCGCACTCGGTTTCCCCCATCGCATCGGTTTCGTAACTCGAATACATGTAGGGCGTTCGCGCCTCGAACTCGGCCGCACAAGTGTCGATCCGCTTGTAGGCAGGATAGATCCCGAGTGCGTGACGACGGGCCCGCACATCGGATTCACCAAGGCCAGTGAACCGCGCTAGCTGGGCATCCGAGAAACCCATCTGCTTGAGCTTCAAAAATCCCGGCTT
>RFJA01000055.1 GCA_003695065.1 Alphaproteobacteria bacterium | reverse complement strand
TCTGCCGGGTCTGCGGTCCGGTTTCGTTGCCGGAGATCCGCGGGTGATCGGCGAATTTGCCCGGTTGCGTAGTTACGGCGGCGCGGCGTCACCGCTTCCCGTTTATGCGGCCGCGGCCGCCGCCTGGTCCGACGAGGCGCATGTTGCGGCGAACCGGGCGCTGTACCGCCAGAAATTCGATATGGCGGAGGCCATTCTCGGCCAGCAGTTCGGTTTTTACCGTCCCGAAGGCGGTTTTTTTCTGTGGCTCGACGTTGGTGATAGCGAGGCCGCCGCCCTTGCCCTGTGGCGCGACGCGGGCGTGCGCACCTTGCCGGGCGCCTACCTGGCGCAACCCGGCGACGACGGGGTCAATCCGGGTGCGCGATACCTGCGGCTTGCCCTGGTTGAAGATCCTGAGACCACGGAACGGGCGCTCAGGCGGCTGGTGGCGACGCTCGGTGCTTGAGGCGATTTTCGTCCTGGGGTATCTCTTGGGGCCGGAGGACTAGCCCTTGGCGCGTGGTACCAAAGCTCGCAGAAAGACCAGTATCCTGCCCGAACAGGTTGCCGCTTTCCTGAAAAAGCGGGTGATCGAGGCGGGTGGACTGTTATTGATGGCGGCGGCGGTCGTCGTCTACGGTGCGCTGCTCAGCTTTGATCCCCAGGATCCGGGGTGGCACAACGCCACCGATGCAGCGCCGCGCAACTGGCTGGGTATGCCCGGCGCCTATGTGGCCGATGTTCTGTTGCAGACTTTGGGCCTGACCGCCTACCTTCTGGTGCTGCCTCTGGTGACCTGGGGCTGGCGCATCGTCAGCCATCGCGGTCTTCCGCTCATTGGCCTGCAGCTCCTGATCCTGCCGCTGGGTATCCTGCTGCTGGCGACATCCCTTGCGGCTCTGCCGGCGCCCTCCACCTGGAGCATTGAGGCAGGCATCGGTGGCTCGCTTGGTCTCGTGCTGTTGCGCGGACTGGAGGCTGGCCTCGCCGGTTTCGACCTGCCGCTTTATGCGTGGCTCTACGCCCCCGTTCTGGGGCTTGTGGGCCTCGCCGGCTTTCTGTTTGCCCTTGATATAAGCCGGGCGGAATGGGCCGCCGTCGGGCGGGCCTTTGTTCGTATCGGCCGATTCGTTGCCCGCCAGATTGCGGCCGTGGTCCGGTTTTTGTGGGCGCACCGGCCCCGGCGTGCGCCGCGCGCGGGGCGCGAGGCGGTCGTGGTGTCACGCGGCAACGAAAAGAAGGTCAGGGCGCAGACCACCACTGCCGACAAGTCCGGGGCGTCGTCCTCGCCAAGGGTGCGGGCGGCGCCGGCGGCCCCCAGGCCCGGCCAGCGGGCCGAACGGGAGCGCCAGCCCATGCTGGATTTTGGTGGCTCCGGCGGCTTTGTGCTCCCGCCATTGAGCCTCCTCAACAAACCGGACCGGGGCGCCCGGGGCGAGAAGATCTCAAGCACGGCGCTGGAGCAGAACGCCCGCATGCTCGAATCGGTGCTGCAGGACTTTGGCGTATCGGGCGAGATCACGACAGTGCGGCCTGGCCCCGTTGTCACCCTGTATGAACTGGAGCCTGCGCCCGGCACCAAGTCGGCGCGTGTCATCGGGCTGGCCCACGATATCGCCCGGTCGATGAGTGCGGTGTCGGCCCGGGTTGCGGTGGTGCCGGGGCGCAACGCCATCGGGATCGAACTGCCCAATAGCAAGCGCGAGATGGTGGCGCTGCGCGACCTTCTGTCCACGGCGGCCTATGAAAAGGCGTCGGGCCGGCTCACCCTGGCGCTTGGCAAGGATATTGGCGGGGAGCCGGTATTTGCCGACCTGGCCACCATGCCCCACCTGCTGGTGGCGGGGACCACCGGATCGGGCAAGTCGGTGGCGATCAACGCCATGATCTTGTCGCTCCTCTACCGGCTTACCCCGGACGATTGCCGGCTCATCCTGATTGATCCCAAGATGCTGGAGCTGTCGGTCTATGACGGGATTCCGCATCTTCTGACGCCAGTGGTGACGGAACCCACCAAGGCGGTGGTGGCGCTCAAATGGGCGGTGCGCGAGATGGAAGAGCGCTACCGCGCCATGTCCAAGCTCGGGGTGCGCAACCTCAAGGCCTACAACAAGCGCCTAGCCGAGGCCAAAGCCAGGGGCGAGGAGATCCGGCGCCGGGTCCAGACCGGCTTTGACCAGGACACCGGCGAGCCGATCTATGAGGAAGAGATTCTTGACCTGACGCCCCTGCCCATGGTGGTGATCGTGGTTGACGAAATGGCGGACCTGATGCTGGTGGCCGGCAAGGATATCGAGGCGGCGGTCCAAAGGCTCGCCCAGATGGCGCGCGCCGCCGGCATTCACCTGATCATGGCGACCCAGCGCCCTTCGGTGGATGTGATCACCGGCACCATCAAGGCCAACTTTCCGACCCGGATCAGCTTCCAGGTCACCTCCAAGATCGACAGCCGCACCATACTGGGAGAGCAGGGGGCGGAGACGCTGCTCGGACAGGGCGACATGCTCTACATGGCGGGCGGTGGCCGGATCACCCGCGTGCATGGCCCGTTCG
>RFJA01000054.1 GCA_003695065.1 Alphaproteobacteria bacterium | reverse complement strand
GCCTTGAGCTCGGACGCGAAGACAAGCTGCCCGTCGGCCATTTGGGCATAATAAAGCGGCTTGATTCCAAGGCGGTCGCGGGCGAGAAACAGCCGCTCCTGCTCTGAGTCCCAGATGGCGAAGGCGAACATGCCCCGAAACCGGTCCACACAGCTCTCGCCCCAGACCTGCCAGCCCTTGACGATGACCTCGGTGTCACAATGGGAATGAAAGCGGTGTCCCGCCGCTTCAAGCTCGGCGCGCAAATCCATGAAGTTATAGATCTCGCCATTGAAGACGACGATGACCTTGCCATCGTCGCTCGCCATGGGCTGATGACCGGCCGGCGAAAGGTCCAGGATGGCCAGCCGGCGATGTCCCAGGGCAAGCCCGGGCTCCAGATGAAGGCCGGCATCGTCCGGCCCCCGGTGGGTCTGGCTGTCGTTCATGCGCGCAACCAAAACCTCGTCGAAACTCCGCTTGCCTCGACTGTCAAACAATCCAACAATGCCGCACATAAACGAAGGCCCCTACCCGTCCCCTGTGTCTTGTCAAGCGCCCGGCCATCCGGGCAGTTCGTTATTTAAATGATTGAGAAAATCCGTAAGCGTTTCACGCGCAACCATAGGCGTGAGCGTCTCTTCCACAGAGACGGCGATGATGGCCGCCGCTTTCTCGCCCCCCAGAAGCTTGGCTGTCAAATCACTGACCTTGGCAACATACGGGTTGGCGGTGATGCGCCCACCGCTCCAGTACCAGTGCCAGACCAGGCGCGCCCGGTGCCGGGTAATCAGCCGGCTTTCTATCACCGGGTGGGGGCGGCCGTTCACCTGCACCTGGGTGTTTCTCCCCGATGACCAGTCCCAGGGCTCTGGCGCGACAACCGTGTTGCCAAACTGTACCACTTCGGCCTTTTCGCGCTGTGCCCCGTAATATCCCAAATAGAGCCTCACCCGGGCGCCGTCGCTGCGCTCGTAATCCTGCACAAATTCAGCGTCGACACCCCGGAATCGGGGACGCCAGATTTCGTCCGTCGCGCTTTCGACCTGGCGCCACGGATCCCGCGCCATCGGCGCCGCCAGTTCCGGTACGGTGAAATCACGAGCTGCGGCTGAAACCCGATGGTAGGCAAGCGGTGCGAGATTGGCCATCACGAGCACCGCCACCGCTATCATCCCGAACTGGCCGAGCGCGCTGGGTCGCTCATTGGACTCGCCGCGCGGCAGACGAAAGGCCGGTGCGTCGATGGGCTTATCGGAAAACAGCATGCCGATGGCGATAAGCAGCAATATGACGATGGCAAAGAAAATCCAGCCGTAGACCAGATGGTCAACGCCAGTGGCATATTCGTTGTCTGTCAGATAGGCGATGTAGACAATGCCGAAGGCGCGAAAGCCGTTGGCGACAATTGGAACGACAACGGACAGCACAATTACCATTGCCCGCCGGTACCAGCTTGAAAAGGCAAGGTCGGCGAAGAGCACCCCAAGCGGCACGGTGGCAATCAGGAAACGCACCCCTGAACAGGCCTCGGCCACGTGAAAATCGCCACTCGGCGTGGACAGAAAGACGCCCTCCATATAGACCGGCACACCCACCACACGCAGGGCATAGACCACGAACTCTGCCGTAAAGTCCTGTAACGGCGGCACGAGGAAGTCCCCGAAGGGTACCGCAAACACTAGGAAGAATACGGGAAGAATGAGTGCCCGTGTCGCGTGCCATCCGAAGAAAGCAAGCACGCTCGCCTGGATCATGGACACCAGCGCAAACTGCTCAACCACCATGGCGCCGGCAAGTCGGCCGACGAGCCACAGAACTGCAGCGCCCAGAACCGCGCCGACGCCCCACCAGTTGGTACGTGGGGCGATCTGCTGAAATAGCTGCCGGCGTTCCCAAACCAGGTAGGCCGAGATCAACGGGACCAGAAAGCAATGATTGTAGGACGCCGAATTCCACCAGGTGGATACCATGGTTGCCGCCGTGTTTCCAAAGGATACGATCAGTGCAACCACGACCAGCGCCCAGATGACGCCGGCGCGAATCCACGCCTGGTCCAGGCGTTCCGCCTCAGGAATTACAGCCGTATCGTCGTGCATCCGAGCCTCCGCCGGGAATTAGACCACAAAGGCCTTGCCCAAGGGTAAATAATCACGGCCCACCCGCATGAGCCTGCGTGCCAAGCAAGAGCCGGTCAAGAATATCCAGATTCCTCTCCCAGCCGTAGTTCTCCACGACCCGGACGCGGGCCCGCCGGCCGAGGGCGCGATCATGCCCGCCATCGAGAATTTGCGTAACCGCGTCGACGAATGCATCACGGCCATCCGCGACAATCAGTTCCTCTCCCGGCCTGGCATCGATCCCTTCGAAGGCTTCGGGACTGGCTACCACGGGCCGCGCCATTGCCATACCTTCGAGCACCTTGTTTTGGACGCCTCGCGCGATCCTGAGTGGACATACCACCGCGCGTGCATATTTGACATACGGCCGCACGTCCGGGACCCGACCGGTCACCACGATCCCGTCGCGCCGCGCCAACTCCCGCACCTGCGGGGTGGGCTTTCCGCCGACAATGTAAAAAGCCGCATTTGGATGACGCGCCCGAACACGGGGGAAAACCTCGTCTGCGAACCAGCGAACGGCATCCACGTTAGCCCAGTAATCCATTGCTCCGGTAAACACCAGCGCCTGGTCATCCTCCTTGTAGGGATTTTCCAG
>RFJA01000053.1 GCA_003695065.1 Alphaproteobacteria bacterium | reverse complement strand
TTCGGGTTCTGGTGATGTCGGCAACATTGGACGGCGACGCGGTGGCGCGTTTCATCGACGCGCCGGTTGTCCGTGCGACGGGGCGGATGTACCCGGTTGAGACCCGTTATCTGGGCAGCCCCGAACCGCATCGCCTGATTCCGGAGACCGTGGCAGCGGTTCGTCGTGCGCTCCGAGAGGAACAGGGCAGCATTTTGGTATTCCTGCCGGGGGTCGGGGAAATCCGCCGTGCGGCCCGCGCTTTGGAGGACGGTGGCCTTCCTGACGACACCGCTCTCTACCCCCTTTACGGCGATCTGCCGTGTGCGGCTCAGGACGCGGCCATAGCACCCGCACTGGCCGGACAGCGCAAGGTGGTGCTGGCGACGGCGATTGCCGAAACAAGCCTGACCATTGACGGGGTCCGGGTGGTCATTGATGCCGGACGCATGCGCCGGCCGGTCTTCGATCCGGCCAGTGGCATGACGCGTCTGGAGACGGTCAGGGTGAGCACGGCCGCTGCGGAGCAGCGCCGGGGGCGTGCCGGGCGACTTGAGCCTGGCGTCTGCTACCGCCTGTGGAGCGAGGCCGAAGATGGAGGGCTTCTCGCCGCCACGCCGCCCGAGATCGAAAACGCCGACCTTGCACGGCTTGCACTGGAACTGGCCGTTTGGGGGACTCCGGATCCATCGGTGCTAAAATGGCTAAATCCGCCGCCGGCAGGGGCTTATGGCCAGGCCCAAAGCCTGCTTCGACAACTGGGCGCGGTCGATGAACAGGGCAGGGTTATGCCGCATGGTCGGAGCATTGCGGCGATGCCGACCCACCCTCGCCTCGCCCATATGATCGTCAAGGCGCGCGAAGACGGACTGGAAAGGGAGGCCGCCCTGATCGCTGCGCTTCTGGGTGAACGCGATATTCTGCGCACCGACCATGAAGCGCCAGACGCCGACATACGAACACGGCTTGCGCTTCTGCAGAAAAATCATGCGCCGGGCAGCGCCCGGATCGTTGCGTCGGCCCGACAAATTCTACGCGATCCGCACGCCGATTTTGGCACGATCGAGACCGAATCGGCCGGACGACTTCTGGCTCTGGCCTATCCCGATCGTATCGCCCGCCGGCGGGTTGGCGACGCAGCGCGCTATCGGCTTGCCAATGGGCGTGGTGCTGCCCTCGATGAGGCCGACGCGCTGGCGCGCGAACAGTATCTGGCCGTGGCGAACCTCGACGGGCAGCGGCGTGAGGGGCGCATCTTTCTGGCGGCGCCCATTAATCGTGAGGACATCGAAGCTCTTTATCCGAACCTTGTCCGGTCCGAAGCCGTGGTGCGGTGGGACAGCCGCACCCAATCGGTCGACGCGCGCCGCGTGGTGCGTTTCGAAGCGCTTGAATTGCAGGCCGCGCCGCTCGCCAGTCCGGATCGCACCGCCATAACCGCAGCCGTGCTCGACGGGATACGGGAATTGGGCATTGGCGCCCTGCCCTGGGACCGGGAAACAGCCGCCTTGCGGGCACGCATCGCATTTTGTCGACACCATGATTCCCGGCCAGACTATTGGCCGGAGGTGTCCGACGAAGCGCTGCTTGCGACGCTTGAGGTTTGGCTTGCTCCTTTCCTCGGCGATGTGACCCGGGCCGCCGAATTCAATCGGGTAGACCTGAAATCGGCGCTGCTGGCCCGGCTCGACTGGGACAGGCAGCAGGCGCTGGACAAGCTCGCCCCAAGCCATCTCGGTGTTCCCAGCGGCTCCCGCATTCGCCTCGATTACGGCGACGGAAAAGGGCCTCCCGTGCTTGCGGTACGCCTTCAGGAAATGTTTGGCGCACGGGAGACGCCGAAAGTGATGGATGGGCGGGTGGCGGTGCTGCTGCATCTGCTCTCGCCGGCGCACCGCCCGGTTCAGGTGACGCAGGACCTCCCGACCTTCTGGCAGACTGGATACCCTCAGGTCAAAGCGGAACTCAAAGGGCGCTACCCCAAGCACTACTGGCCCAACGACCCCCTCGAGGCCGAACCCACAGCACGGGTTCGGCCGCGTACCGTCAAGCGGTAGGACCGGTCATCATGCGGATCCAGGCTTGATCTTGATCAAGGCTCGCGCCACTCTTTGGCGTATGATTGATTTGGGGGATTAGATCCGAAAAAGGACGCCCCCGTATGAGAGAGTCAAGGAGGCAAGATATGGCAACTCGATCGGCGACCGACAGCCATCAGGAGGCTGTTTCCACCGACGGCTTTGACGTCCGGGAGATTTCGCTCGAAACACCTTGGCGCTGGGTCAGGCTTGGCTGGCAGGATTTATCGCACTCGCCCGTGGTCAGTCTGAGCTACGGTCTGATGTTCGCGGTTGTCAGCGCGGTGATTGCCTGGTGTATGTTCGAACTGGACGCAAGTTCTGTTCTGTTGCCGCTGGCGGCCGGTTTCATGCTGGTGGGGCCGGTGCTTGCCATGGGTCTTTACGAAACCAGCCGACGACTGGAAGAAGGGCGGCAACCGACCTTTGCGGCGGCGTTGCGGGCACTTCTGGGATCGTCCAACCAGGTGCGATTCTTCGGCGTGATCCTCATGTTCATCCTGCTGGTGTGGATGCGCATTGCGACCCTGATTTTCGCCCTGTTTTTCGGGATGGAGTACCCTCCTCTGGGTGATTTTATCGGCTCGCTTCTGTTCACCCCGGCGGGGCTCGGCATGCTGGTTACCGGAACCGCGGTGGGGGCAGTATTCGCCTTTATCGTGTTTGCCATATCCGCGGTCTCGATTCCGCTGTTGATGGATCGCGATGTGGATGCGGTGACGGCGGCTGCCGTCAGCGTCAAGTCGGTGATCCGCAATCCGGGCGCCATGATCCTTTGGGGCTGGATTATTTCGGTCCTGATGATGGTGGGCATTGCCACCGCATTTCTGGGGCTTGTCGTTGCGTTTCCGCTGGTCGGCCACGCAACGTGGCACGCTTACAGGGATCTGGTGGCGGTCAAGGGTTAAGGTTCGGCCGCCTAGGATCTGGCGTCTTCATCTTCCTCGTCTTGTTCTTCGTCATCAAAGAGGGCCCGCCATGCTGCGCCCTCCAGATCATCATACTGATCCGATTTGAGCGACCACAGGAATGCCACCAGCCCAAGGAGGCCGAGGAACAGGGCCGCCGGGATCAAAATGCCGATAACGGTCATGGCGTTGCCTTTCGCGCGACGGCGTTCGGTGCTTTCAATCGCATCGCGTTGGCGATGACGACGACTGACGACGCGGACATGGCAATTGCCGCGATCAGCGGCGTCACCAGACCTGCCACGGCAATGGGAACAGCGATCAGATTGTATATCAGCGCCAGGCCGAAATTTTGCAGGATCAGGCGGCGTGTCGCGCGCGCGATGTCGAGCGTAAATACCACGGGCATCAGGCTGTTTCCCTGAATGACGAAGTCCGCCGCAGTCTGACTGATGTCCGCGCCAGTGGCTGGCGACATGGAAGCAAAGGCCGCGGCCAGCGCCGGCGCATCATTGAGACCATCTCCGACCATCAACACCCGGCGCCCCTGTACCGCCAGCTTTTCGAGCCGTGCGATCTTCTGGTCCGGGGTCTTTCCGGCCTGCGATTGGTCGATGCCCAGGGCGCGGGCAACGGCTTCGACCGGGCCCTCGCGGTCGCCGGACAATAGCTCTACCGCCAGGCCCATCCTTTTGAGCGCTGCGATCGCCGGGGCAGCGTCGGTCTTGAGGCGATCCTGAAAACGGAAACAGACCGGTGGCTTTCCCGGCCGTTTGAACCATAATTCGGAGGCGTTGCCGTCATTCTTGTCCTCATCGACACCACACCATGCACGGCTGCCCAGACGGACATCTCCCAGGCTCAGTCCCCGGCCCGGCTCCTCGTGCACATGGTTGGCCACGGGCACCGTACCCGCCGCCTCGACCAGCGCGCGGGCCAGCGGGTGGCGGCTTGCCGCCGCGATCGTGGCCGCCTCGCGCAGGTCGTCGTCGTCAATCTCCGACCGATTGGCAAGTTCCGGGGCGCCCACCGTCAGGGTTCCGGTCTTGTCGAATACAACATGGTTGATGGCTGCCAGCCGCTCCAGCCCGTCCCCCGATTTGAGAAGTACGCCATGTTCAAGAAGGCGGCCGCTTGCCACCACCTGCACCGCGGGCACCGCAAGGCCAAGGGCGCAGGGACAGGTGATGATCAGAACGGTAATGGCGGTCATCAGGGCGGCTTCCCAACCAACCCCGCCGAGCATCAGCCAGCCGAGGAAACTGGCGCCAGCAAGTCCATGGACGGCTGGGGCATAGACCCGTGCCGCCCGATCGGCAAGGCGGACGTAGCGAGCCCGCCCCTGCTCTGCCGCTTCCATCAATCGAACAATCTCGGCCAGCAAGGTATCCTCGTCCGCGGCTTTGACCTCCAGTTCCAGTGCGCCCGAGAGGTTCAGCGTACCGGCATAGACGAGATCCCCGGGGCGGGTTGTACGGGGCACCGATTCCCCCGTCACGAGGCTGGTATCCACCTCGCCCGTGCCGGAGGTGACGATACCGTCGACCGGGATTCGCTCTCCGGCCGCCACTGCCACCCGCATGCCTGGGGACAGTGCTTCCAGGGGCAAAGGGCGCTGGCGACCGTCTTCCCAAATGACCATGGCAGCGCGAGACCGAAGCGCCAGCAGGTTTTGCACCGCTGACCGGGCACGGGTGCGCATGCGCCGGTCCAGATAGCGACCAATCAACAGGAAAAACAGCAGCATGACCGCCGCATCGAAATAGGCATGCCTGCCCCCCTGCATGGTCTGAAACACGCTCATGCCGGCGGCCAGGAGAACAGCGAGTGATATGGGCACGTCCATGTTCAGACTGCGGGCGGCGATTGCCCGGGCCGCGGACCGGAAAAACGGTTGGCCAGCGTAAGCAATGGCGGGCAACGCGATCAGGGCCGATATCCAGTGCATCAGGGTTCGGGTTGCTTCCCCCATATCGGAGACGTTGCCCGACCACACCGAGACCGAAAGCAGCATGATATTGGCGGCCGCAAAACCGGCCACGCCGATGGCCCGCAGGAGCCGTTTGTCCTCGGCCGCTTCCTGGTCCCGCATCAGGTCGGGATTGAACGGCACGGCGCGAAAACCCAGCGCTTCGACCCGGGCCACAACGTCTTCGGGTTCAAGAGCACCCTTCTCCCAGGATACAGCCAGGCGTCTGGTGCTCAGATTGACTCGCGCGGACACGACGCCGGCAAGTTGCGTCAGGCTGCCTTCGATCTTGCGAATGCAGGACGGGCAGTGGATTCCCTCCACCACCATATGGAGATTCTCGTAACCATCTGCGTCCCGCGTGAATCCCTGCGCTGCCGCCACTGTCGTCATTTCAGGTAAAACCTTTTCCTGACTCGAAACCGCTGGTCGGCGGCGCCCCTGGCCTCCACTTCCACGTCCCACTGTCCGGGGTGAGGCAAGACGATATCCGCCACATAGCGCCCTTCGCCGGCGGACCGGAGCGTGACCGACTGATCGTACGCGTCGCGGATGGGGTGGCGGATCAGGGCTTCAACCGCAAGGCCGAACAGGGGCGCGTCAGCATCATCCAGAAATTTGGTGAACAGACGATAGCGGCCGTCCGGAGTGGCGACCAGGTCGAGTTCAACGCTCCAGCCCAGCTCCCGCTGGGATCTTGCGGCGGCCAAGGTCCGGTTATAGTCAAGCCCGCGGCGATAGGCGTCATCCCGGTCGAGGCCGGTCCAGCTTTTCTGCGCGAAGTAAACAAAGATACCGTTGACCAGAAACACCACGGCAAAAAACCCGATCAACCAGGCGAGCACGCCTTGTCCGGTCAGCGGTCTGCGAAACGGGTTTTTCATCGCGCAGGCCCTTTGAAGCTGGTGTCCTCGCGATAGGACAAGCCGGTCTCCAGATTGGTGACGGCAAAACTGACGGGTGTCGAGCTGCCGGCCAGGCCGTGCCGCGGCGCTGTCACATAGAGCTGCACGGCCCGCAGGCTGTCGGCCGGGACGGTAACAGGTTCGCCCGGTTCAAGCCCGACGATCTTCAAGTCGGCGCCCGGCAGGCCGGAGAGAGAAATGGTGAAATCGTTGGACTGGTGCGCCTTGTTCAGGATCTTCACCGTGTAGCCATTGCGGATCCGGCCGTCGGACAAGGTCACGTACAGCGGATTGCGGTCACGGATGATGTTGACGTCGAGCGGCGAGCGCGTGGCCAGGGACCAGAGCATAAGTGCACCGACTGCGACGAACAGGGTTGCGTAGATGACGGTGCGGGGCCGCATCAAACGATAACGCGGCGCCTCGCCCCGCAGGCGGCGTTCCACGTTGGCATCCGTGTCATAGGCTATGAGTCCACGGGGGCGACCCACCTTGTCCATGATATCGTTGCACGCATCAATGCACAGACCGCACTGAATGCATTCGAGCTGCAGGCCGTCACGAATGTCAATGCCCATGGGACAGACCACAACGCATTGCCGGCACGAGACACAATCGCCGCGGCCCTCCCAGCTTGCCCCCTTCTTGTGTGGGCCTCGGGGCTCCCCGCGGTTCCGGCGATAGGTGATGACCAGCGTGTCTTCATCCACCATGGCGCCTTGAATGCGTGGCCACGGACACATGTAGATGCACACCTGTTCCCGAGCAAACCCGCCGAGAAGGTAGGTGGTAAAGGTGAGGATCCCGATGGTGATATAAGCGACCGGTGGGGCGTCAAGGTTGACCAGATCATGGGCCAGGGTCGGTGCGTCGGCGAAATAGAACACCCAGGCGCCGCCTGTCGCCATCGCGATCACAAGCCAGGTGATATGCTTGGCGGTCTTGCGGACGATCTTGTTCGCAGTCCATGGCGCCTTGTGCAATTTGATCCGGGCGTTGCGGCGCCCTTCAAAGAACCGCTCGACCATGATGAAAAGGTCGGTCCACACCGTCTGTGGACAGGCATAGCCACACCACAACCGACCGGCAAGACTGGTGGCGAGAAACAGTCCCAGCGCAGCCAGGATCAGGATTCCGGTCAGATAAATGACCTCCTGGGGCCAGATTTCGATCCAGAAGAAATAAAAGCGACGCGCCGGAAGGTCGAGGAGCACTGCCTGGTCCGGCGCATTGGGACCGCGATCCCAGCGAATCCAGGGAGTCAGATAATAGATACCCAGAAGAACGGCCATTGCCGCCCATTTGATCCGGCGAAAGGTACCATCCATCCGCTTGGGAAAGATGGGTTCCCGGGACTTGTATAACTCCCGCCGTTCACCCTTGCTGACAGCTTCGACATCATGCCGGGTGACGTCTGTTTCACTGGCAGACACCGCTCCGGTCTCTGTGCGCGCGTGGTCCATTCATTCGCTCCTCAAGAGCGCCTCTCCCCAACACAATGCCGCCCATTGTTTTCGGTCCTGGCTGTGGTTGTTATTCGCCGCCGCCCAGTGCGTGAACGTAAACCGCCAGACTCTTGATGGTCAGTGGATCAAGCCGATCCTGCCACGCCGGCATGACTCCCCGGCGCCCGTTGGCGACCGACTGCCAGATGGTATCGCGATCCCCGCCATAGAGCCAGATCTGGTCGGTCAGGTTGGGCGCGCCCTGGGTCCGGTCGCCAGTACCATCTTCCATATGGCAGGCCGTGCAGTTGCTTTCAAACACCGCCCGGCCCCGTTCGGCAAGCGCGGCATCGGCTTCCTGCCCCGACAGGGCCAGGACATATTCGACCACCGCATCCACTTCGTCGCGACTGAGGATACCGTCGCGCAGAAATGCCAGCATTTCACTGTAACGGGTTTCCTCATGGGTCGAACGGATCCCGTATTTCAGTGTCGTGTGAATGTCCTCAAGCGTGCCGCCCCAAAGCCACGCGTCATCATTGAGGTTGGGATACCCTCTGCCACCCTGCGCGCCGGTGCCGTGACAGGGG
>RFJA01000052.1 GCA_003695065.1 Alphaproteobacteria bacterium | reverse complement strand
GGGTAAGGCACGCTAAAAATAAAACGGTCGTTTTAATTCTGGCCGGGCAAATTAAAAGCCCCGTCGGGTCCCGGGAAGGACACCGACGGAGCCGAGATAGCCGGCAGCGGATACCCGGCCGACATATCACATCGAGCGCTACCCCTACGGGGCCGTTTCCCAACCGGACCGGCAATATACCATCCCGACCGCCACCGCCATGACCGCCGAGAGGGAGGTGAACCCCACTGGTATCGCCTTTCCCGGCAACGACTCGCTGTGGGTAGCGGTACAAGTCTACAGAATATGAAGATGCAAGGGAACTCATTTCGACCGGCGGGCGCGAATCAGGGCAGTCATGGCTAACGCGTGGTATTCAGCCCTGGTCCAGCGATAAGCCGTAATCTGGCAGTCCCGAGACCCGCAGTGCCGCTCCTGCTGCGGGAGTTGCTACGTGCCCTTGGCGTGGGCCGAAGGCCCGTGGAACGAGTTCTCTGAGATTGTCAAGCTTAACAATCTGTTGACAGGTTTTGTCTGGGCAATACTATATCTGGTGGTGTTTCGGTTCCGTGACGGACCAAAAGGGAACGCGGTGCGAAGTGGGGATAAGTCCCGAAAATGCTTCCAGTCCGCGGCTGCCCCCGCAACTGTAGGCAGTGTAACCCTGACGCCGATGGCCACTGGGAGGCCGCGACCGTCCATCCAACCCCATGGGGTTTCATGCCCCGCGGACAGGTCGAGGTCGGGGGAGGTCCCGGGAAGGCGGCGCAGGACTGCGAGCCAGGAGACCTGCCGGAACACCGGGCGACCAGAAAACCGGACGGGGTGAGCCGGTCGGGACGCGGAGGCTGGTGCTGATTCCGAACGCCGGGGCTTTTTGGGCCCTGTTGCAGGCAGTTGACCTGTACCAGCTCTACTATTGTCGAAACGTGATGTGGGTCCCGTCTTGAGCGGCTGTCTGCCGGGTGGACGGGGAGATGGAGGGATCAGTGGGCAGAAGCTTTGCAAGTGCAATTCAGGTCGGGGGTCACAGCCAGGTTGCGACCGATCAGTCGCGGGACGCCTATCTTACCGAGTTTGGCAAGGCGACCCTGGCGGACCGGTATCTTCTGCCCGGGGAATCGTACCAGGACATGTTCGCCCGGGTGGCCAGTGCCTACGGGGATGATTCGGCCCACGCCCAGCGCATATACGACTATATCAGCCGGCTTTGGTTCATGCCGGCGACGCCGATTCTTTCCAATGGTGGCACCAAGCGCGGTCTGCCTATCTCTTGCTTTCTGAACGAAGCGGCCGACAGCCTGGAAAGCATTGTCGGTTTGTGGAACGAGAACGTCTGGCTTGCCGCCAATGGGGGTGGCATCGGCAGCTACTGGGGCAATCTCCGGGCGATTGGGGAGACGGTGAAGGGATCCGGCAAGACCTCCGGCATCATCCCGTTTATCCGGGTGATGGACAGCCTGACCCTGGCGATCAGTCAGGGCTCGCTCCGGCGTGGCAGTGCTGCGGTCTATCTGCCCATTGATCATCCCGAGATCGAGGAATTCATCGAACTGCGCCGGCCCACCGGTGGCGACCCGAATCGCAAGGCCTTGAACCTGCACCACGGTGTGCTGGTAACGGATGCGTTCATGCGTGCGGTGGAAAAGGATGACGACTGGGCGCTCGTTAGCCCCAAAGACGGCAGCGTCCAGCGGGTGGTCAAGGCCCGCAGCCTGTGGATCCGCATCCTCACCGCCCGGATCGAGACGGGTGAGCCCTATATCATTTTCAACGACCATGTGAACCGTGCCATGCCGGAACATCACCGGCTGGCGGGGCTGCGGGTCAAGACATCGAACCTGTGTGCCGAAATTACGCTGCCCACCGGTGTTGACCATCTGGGCAAGGAGCGCACGGCCGTGTGCTGCCTGTCGTCGCTCAATCTGGAGAAGTTTCTGGAATGGCAGAACGAACCGCACTTCATCGAGGACGTGATGCGGTTCCTCGACAATGTGCTGGATGACTTCATCCAGCGCGCCCCGGACAGCATGGCCAAGGCGAAATATTCAGCCATGCGGGAGCGCAGCGTCGGGCTTGGCGCCATGGGCTTCCATTCCTTCCTGCAAAGCCAGATGATCCCGTTCGAATCGGTGATGGCCAAGGTGTGGAACAAGAAAATGTTCCAGCACATCAAGGCCGGGGTGGATGCCGCGTCGCGCAAGCTGGCCGAGGAGCGCGGCGCCTGTCCGGACGCCGCTGACTACGGCATCAAGGAGCGTTTTTCCAACAAGACGGCGATCGCCCCCACGGCGTCGATCTCCATCATCTGCGGTGGCGCGAGTCCGGGTATCGAGCCCATCGCGGCCAATTCCTATACCCACAAGACGCTGTCCGGTTCATTCAATGTGCGCAACCGACACCTCAAGAAGCTTCTCGCCGAAAAGGGCCATGATACAGACGAGGTATGGTCGTCGATCACGGTCAATGGTGGTTCCGTCCAGCATCTCGACTTTCTCGATGATCTGGAAAAAGACGTCTTCAAGACCGCCTTCGAACTGGATCAGCGCTGGGTGATCGAGCATGCTGCCGATCGGGCGCCGCTGATCGACCAGGCCCAGTCCATCAATGTGTTTCTGCCAGGCAACGTTCACAAGCGCGACTTGCACCAGATCCATTACCAGGCCTGGAAGAAGGGCGTGAAGTCGCTCTACTATTGCCGGTCGCTGTCCGTACAGCGGGCAGAAAAGGCGGAATCGGCGGTGCCCGGAAGCGCCGGCGAGGTTCCGGCCCCGGCGGGCCGCCCGCCGGTTGTGGCGCAGGCCACACAAGCCGCCGAAGTCAACGATTACGAAGAATGCTTGGCCTGCCAGTAGGCGGGCCGTTCAGGACAAGGGGACCAGACCGCCATGTCGCTTCTTCAAGAGCGCGTTGTCTACAAACCGTTTCAGTATCCCTGGGCCTATGACGCCTGGCTGACCCAGCAGCGTATCCACTGGTTGCCGGAGGAAGTGCCGCTGGCTGACGATGTGCGTGACTGGCGGCGCAAGCTGTCCGAGGGAGAGCGCAACCTGCTTACCCAGATTTTCCGCTTCTTCACCCAGGCCGATGTGGAAGTGAATAATTGCTACATGAAGCACTATGCGCGGGTATTCAAGCCCACCGAGGTGCAGATGATGCTGGCGGCCTTCTCCAACATGGAGACGATCCACATCGCCGCCTATAGCCATCTCCTGGACACCATCGGCATGCCCGAGGTGGAGTACGAAGCCTTTCTCAAATATCAGGAGATGAAGGACAAGTACGACTACATGCAGCAGTGGGGCGTCGAGACCAAGGCGGACATTGCCAAGACGCTCGCTGTTTTCGGCGGGTTCACGGAAGGACTGCAGCTATTTGCGAGCTTCGCGATCCTGATGAATTTCCCGCGGTTCAACAAGATGAAGGGCATGGGCCAGATCGTCACCTGGTCGGTGCGCGACGAAAGCCTGCACACCAACTCCATCGTGCGGCTGTTCCGGACCTTCATTCACGAAAACCCGGAGATTTGGACCGACGCGTTGCGCGAAGACCTCTACAAGGCCTGCGACACCGTGGTCAGCCACGAGGACGCGTT
>RFJA01000051.1 GCA_003695065.1 Alphaproteobacteria bacterium | reverse complement strand
GAGCATGGTGAAGCCGGCAAAGGCTGGTTGGTACCCGGCTTCGGTCTCGGCGACGACGATGCTGCCCGGCTTCAGCCATCCGCGGGTCTGCAGGGCAACGATGGCCGGGGCGAGCAGATCCCGGTTATAGGGCGGATCAAGAAAGACGAGATCAAAGGGATCCCGGGCAGTCGGCAGGCGTCGGGCATCCTGGCGCAGGATTCGGGCGCTGGTCTCGCACTCGAGCGCGCGAACATTATCGGCTAGCAGCGCGAGCGAGGCGGGGTGATTTTCCACAAATGTGACGTGGGACGCCCCCCGGGACAGGGCTTCGAGCCCAAGCGCCCCTGTCCCCGCAAAGATGTCGGCGGCCCGGGCGCCGTCGAACGGAAAGCCGATGCCGTGGGTCAGCAGGTTGAACAGGGTCTCGCGCATTCGGTCGGTGGTGGGTCGGATGCGATCGGACCTGGGCGCGAAGAGCCTGCGGCCCTTGAAGCGTCCGGCTATGATTCTCATTTGCCGCGGGCCTTGGGTTCGGTCCGTTTCCGGGACCCCTTGCGCGGTGTGGTACGGCGCGGCGCCTTCGGTTTGGCCCAGCCTTTGGCGCGGCGGCGGCGTGGTGCCTCGGTGACACCGGCGGGGGGCTCCCCCTTGCCCCGGAACGCCTTGAGGAGCGCAGAGAGCACATCATCGGGCACCGGTTCCACACCTTCTCGGTTCAGGTCGCCCAGTTCCACCGGACCGTAGGCCAGCCGAATCAGGCGATTGACCTTTAACCCGAGGTGTTCCAGCACTTTTTTCACCTCCCGGTGTTTGCCTTCCCGTAACGCCACGGTCAGCCACACATTGTCGCCCTGGCGGCGCTCAACCCTTGCTTCGATGGGGCCATAGGCCACGCCATCCACGGTGATACCGGTTTTCAGCGCTTCAAGCGCCGTCTCGCTCGCTTCGCCGAAGGCGCGCACGCGGTAGCGGCGCACCAGACCGGTGGCGGGCAATTCCAGCCAGCGGGCAAACGCTCCGTCGTTGGTCAGGAGCAGCAGCCCCTCGGTATTGATATCGAGGCGGCCGACGGTTATCACCCGCGGTAATCGGCGGGGCAGCGCGTCGAAGATGGTGGGGCGTCCTTCCGGGTCGCGACTGGTGGTTACCAGTCCCGGGGGTTTGTGAAACTTCCAGAGCCGGGTCGGTTGAATGTTACCCACCGGCTTGCCGTCCACCGTGATACCCTCGGTGGAGGTGACCAGTGTGGCCGGGGTTTCCACCACCTTGCCGGCAATTCTGACTCGCCCTTCGGCGATCATTGCTTCGACCTGACGGCGCGACGCCACGCCAGCCCGTGCCAGTACCTTGGCGATGCGCTCACCCGTCTTGTCGGTGATGTCTGTTTTCCCGGTCATGGCGCGCACTCTACTGACGGCGACGGTCGCTGGCAAAATCTTTCCACTTGACCCTGGCATCGCGCGCTTTCATGGTTCGGGCCATGACCCTGAAAGCAAACCCCTACATGGCGCAGGCGTTGGCCGAGGCCGAAGCAGCGGCTTCGCGGGGCGAGGTCCCAGTGGGCGCTGTCGTCGTTGGTGATGCGGGAGAAATTGTGGCGGCAGCGGGTAACCGTATCGTGGAATGGAAAGACCCGACGGCGCACGCCGAGCTGATTGCAATCCGTGAAGCCTGTCGGGTTCTGGGCAGCGAGCGGCTGACGGGCTGTGATCTCTATGTGACGCTGGAGCCCTGTCCCATGTGTGCCCAGGCCTTGGCGTTTGCGCGCATACGCCGAATCTATTTCGGGGCCGACGACCCGAAGGGCGGCGGCGTGGAGCACGGCCCGCGGATCTTCGCCCAACCGACCTGCCATCATCGCCCCGAGGTCTATGGCGGGATAGCCGCCACCAAGGCAGCCGCCATTTTGAAAGACTTTTTTGCGGCGCGCCGCTAGAATCGTTCGGAGCAAAGGTGACGGGAGAAAACATGACAGCACAAGAGGCGCTCGCTCGACTGACAGAGGCTTTGGTTTGGATCGAAGAGGCCGCACTCTCGGTCAGTACGCTTCTGCAGTTCCTGGTGATTGCGCTCGCCTTTGCCCTGTCTTTCGTGATCACCCGTTGGCTCGGGCCGCTCCTGGAGAAAGCCTGCGGTCATTTCCAGGCGTACCAGAAGATCGCGCCCTTCATTATGCCCCTGTTCCTGCCACTGCTGTGGCTGTTCTTTGTCGGTGGCGGCCATGCCGTGCTGGTTCAGTTTGGTCAGCCGGTCTATCTGACGCGGATTGCGTCCAGCCTGCTTATGGCTTGGCTGGTGATTCGCTTCGCTTCCAACTTCATTCGCAATCCGGAGCTGGCCAAGCTGTTTGCCGTGGTGGCGTGGTTTCTGGCGGCGCTCAATATTGCCGGGCTTCTGGATCCGGCCATCAGCCTGCTCGATTCGGCGGCAATCACCTTCGGCGAGACGCGCATTTCGCTGCTCGGCGTGGTCAAAGGGCTGCTCACCTTCGCCATCATGATCTGGCTGGCGCTGGTGATCGCGCGGGTCCTGGAGCAGAGCCTCAATCGCATGCCCACATTGACGCCGTCGGCACAGGTTCTGCTCGGCAAGCTGGGCAAGATCGTCCTGATCACGCTGGCCGTGCTTATTGCCATCACCTCCACCGGAATCGACCTGACCGCCCTTGCTGTCTTTGGTGGCGCCATCGGTGTGGGTATCGGTTTCGGCCTTCAGAAGGTGGTGTCCAACCTGATCAGCGGGGTGATTCTGCTGCTCGACCGCTCAATCAAGCCTGGCGACGTGATCGAGGTGGGAGGGACCTACGGCTGGATCAATAAGTTGGCGGCCCGCTACACCTCGGTCATTACCCGCGACGGCCGGGAACATCTGGTGCCCAACGAGGACATGATCACCATGCCGGTGATCAACTGGACCTATTCCAGCACCAAGGTGCGCAGACACGTTCCGGTGGGCGTGTCCTATAATGCGGATCTGCACAAGGCCATGGAGCTGGTGGTGGAGGCGGCGATGGAGACCCGCCGGGTGCTCGACGATCCGGAGCCGCGATGTCTGGTCAAGGGCTTTGGTGACAGCGCGGTCGACCTGGAGTTGAGAATGTGGATCGGTGACCCGCAGAACGGGGTCTCCAATGTGGCCAGCGAGGTACTACTGAAAATCTGGGACAAGTTCCATGCCCATGGCATCGAGATCCCCTATCCGCAGCGCGATCTGCACATCGTCTCTGCGCCGGGCCTTGACGGGCGGTTGAACCAGGCTGGCGAGGCGGCGAAAAAGGCAAAGCCCGAACCCGACGAGGGGCCCGAATACATGGGGCCTTAGGGCCCGGACCCCAGGGTCCGAAACCTAACCCTAACCCAGCCGCAGCCGCTTGACTTCGTCCCAGGCTATCTCGGCCAGCGGCCTGGCCAGTCGACCATAGGTTCTGGCGTGTTCGCTGGTTGCCGTGCCGGCCACCACCCGGCCCATGATGCCCTGCATGATCGCCGCCATACGGAAGATGTTATAGACCATGTAGAAATCCCAGTTGGGGATTTCCGAACGTCCTGTCCGCGCGCAGTAGGCGGCCACATACTCTTCTTCGGTGGGAATGCCAAGCGCGGCGAGATCCAGCCCCTTGAGTCCGTTGAACACATCGGGCGGCAGCCGCCACAGCATGGTGGCATAGGCGAAGTCGGCCAGCGGGTGGCCCAGTGTGGAAAGCTCCCAGTCGAGGATCGCCACCACTTTGGGGTCGCTGGCGTGGAAGATCAGGTTGTCAATGCGGTAGTCGCCATGGACGATGGTTGTCTCTTCGCCGGGCGGAATATTTTCGGGCAGCCAGGCGATCAGGTTGTCCATGGCCGGAATCTCCGCGGTCTTGCTGGCTTCATATTGCTTCGACCAGCGTGCCACCTGGCGTGCGATATAGCCGCCGGTCTTGCCATAGTCACCGAGGCCCACGGCCTGGTAATCCACCTGATGCAACCGGGCGATGGTATCATTCATGGCGTCATAAAGCGCGGCGCGCTCAGGTGGCGTCATGCCCGGCAGATCCGCTTCCCAGAAGATGCGGCCCGAGACAAACTCCATGATATAGAAAGCGGTGCCGATGACGCTTTCGTCTTCGCAGAGTACAAAGGTGCGGGCCACCGGTACGCCGGTACCTTGCAGTGCCGAAACCACGCGATATTCACGGTCGACGGCGTGGGCAGATTTCAGCAGCTTGCCGGGCGGCTTGCGCCGGAGCACATAGGACTGCCCCGGGGTGACCAGCTTGTAGGTGGGATTGGACTGGCCGCCCTTGAACTGTTCGACCTTCACGGGACCGCGAAAACCTTCCACGTGTTCGGCCATGTAGGCCTCAAGCGCTGCGACATCGAACTTGTGGGCGTCACGCACCGCTGTGGTGCCCGACATTTCTTCCTGGCGGCGGCTCATGACAGGGTTTCCTTTTCCCGTTCGACGGCGCGCCAGCCGATGTCGTGCCGACAGAAGCCCTCCGGCCAGTCGATTTTGTCCACGGCGTTGTATGCGCGGGCCTGGGCCTCCGCCACGGTTCGGCCAAGTGCCGTAACGTTGAGGACCCGCCCGCCGGTCGCCAGAACCCTGTCGCCGTCGGCGGTGGTGCTGGCATGGAAGATCTCGATGTCGTCGTCCGCCGCGGCGTCGGCAAGCCCCCGGATTTCGCTGCCCTTGGCGTAAGTGCCGGGATAACCGCGGGTGGCCATGACGACCGTGAGGGCCACCTCGTCATGCCAATCCAGTGTAGCCTCGTTCAGGGTTCCGGTGGCGGCGGCCAGCAGCACCGGCAGGAGGTCCGACCGGAGGCGCATCATCAGGACCTGACATTCCGGATCGCCAAAGCGCACGTTGTACTCGATGAGCTGGGGCCCGCTTTCGGTAATCATCAGTCCGGCGTATAGCACGCCGCGGTACGGGGCGCCTTCGGCGGCCATGGCGTTCACCGTGGGGCGGATGATGCGGTCCATGGTTGCCTCGACCATGGCCGGAGTCATCACGGGCGCCGGCGAGTAGGCGCCCATGCCGCCTGTATTGGGGCCGGTATCACCGTCGCCTACGCGTTTGTGGTCCTGGGCGGTGGCGAGGGGCAGCACCGTTTCGCCGTCGACCAGCGCGAAAAAGCTAGCCTCTTCCCCCTCCAGATATTCCTCGATCACCACTTCCGCGCCCGCCGTTCCGAACGCGCCAGCGAACATGTCGTCGATGGCGACCATGGCGTCATCCACGGTCTCGGCAATGACCACGCCTTTGCCGGCCGCAAGACCATCGGCCTTGACGACCAGCGGCGCGCCCTGCGCTGCGGCGTAGGCCTTGGCGTCCGTTGCATTGTCAAACCGCGCATAGGTAGCCGTCGGAATGTTGTATTTGCGACAGAGATCCTTGGTAAAGCCCTTTGACCCTTCGAGCCGGGCGGCGGCGCGGGACGGACCAAAGGCCTTGATGCCCGCATCCTCAAGGGCATCAACGAGTCCGTCCACGAGCGGCGCTTCCGGTCCCACAACGACGAAATCGATCGCCTTGTCCTGGCAGAAGGTGATGACGCTTGACGGGTCGCTCCCAACGTCCACGCATTCGGCCACCTGCGCCATGCCGGCGTTGCCCGGCGCACAATACAGCGCACCCAGCAGCGGCGATCGGCTGAGCGCCCAGGCCAGGGCATGTTCGCGCCCGCCTGAACCGATGACCAGAACATTGGTGCTTGTCATAACGCCTCCCTTTGGGTCAGGATCCGGATGCGGGGTCTCGCCCGCCGCTCGCCCTCTTGTAGCATAGCGCACGAACGAGGCAACCTCGCCAAAACGACCAATCGAACTTGCAGCCAGGAGATCCGGCCAGTGCCTCCCACAGCGCACAGCAATATCCGCGAATATACCGTTTCCGAACTGTCTTTTGCCCTGAAGCGCACGGTCGAGGAAGCCTATGAGTATGTCCGTGTAAGGGGCGAAATCTCGGGATTCAAGCGGGCAGCATCGGGACATATGTATATGGCGCTCAAGGATGCCGATGCGGTTCTCGATGCGGTTTGCTGGCGCGGCATGGCGTCGCGTCTCGAGGTGAAGCCGGAGGATGGGCTTGAGGTGATCGCCACTGGCAAGCTGACCACATACCCGGGCCGGTCCAAGTACCAGCTCGTCATTCAATCCCTGGAGCCCGCCGGTGTGGGCGCGCTCATGGCATTGCTGGAGGAACGCAAGAAGAAACTGGCGGCCGAAGGCCTGTTTGCGCCCGAGAGAAAACGACCCATTCCGTTTCTGCCCCGGGTGGTGGGTGTCATTACCTCGCCCACCGGTGCCGTGATTCGCGATATCCTGCACCGCCTGTCTGACCGCTTCCCCCGCGATGTTCTGGTCTGGCCGGTTGTGGTGCAGGGGGAGGGAGCGGCCGAGCAGGTCGCCGCGGCCATTCGCGGTTTCAACGCCCTGCCGGTGCAAGGGGATATCGCGCGCCCCGACGTGCTCATCGTGGCCCGCGGCGGCGGCAGCCTGGAAGATCTCTGGGCATTCAACGAGGAAATCGTGGTTCGGGCCGCTGCCGATAGCACCATTCCCTTGATTTCGGCGGTGGGGCATGAAACCGATACCACGCTTATTGATTACGTGGCTGACTTGCGGGCGCCCACGCCCACGGCCGCGGCGGAAAAGGCGGTTCCGGTCAGAAGCGAGCTGATTTCCCGGGTTGAAACGCTGGGGAGTCGGCTCGATGGAGCGCGCCGGCGCCTTGTTGATGACCGCCGTCAGCGGGTGGCGGGGCTGGCCCGCGGTCTGCCGAGTCCGCGCGAAATTCTGGCGCTGCCCCAGCAATGCGTTGACGACCTTGGCGAACGTCTGCCCCGGGCTCTGGTGACGACCGTGGAACGCGCCCGGGCCCGGCTGGATCGTCTGGCGGGTCAGATGACGCCGCTGGCGCTGGAACGGGAAATCGAGCGGCGTAGGGACCGGCTGCGCGAGCTTGGCGAGCGGGCGCGGCGCGAACTCCGTGCCGTCCGGGACGACCGGGTAGCGGGGCTGAAACATCTCACCCGGATGTTGCGTCCCGACCTGTTGGTTCGCGATGTGCGGCATATGGGTGAGCGGGTGGAAGGGCTTGCGGAGCGGCTCAACCGGTCCTACATGCTGAAAGTGGACCGTTGGCGTGATGCGCTGGCGGCGCAGGTGCGGCTTATGGAAAGCCTGAGCTACGGTCAGGTTCTGGCGCGTGGTTTCGCTCTTGTGCGCGATGCCGCAGGTCAGCCCGTGACCCGGGCCGCAGGGGCGGTTGCAGGTGCCGATTGGGAGGTGGAGTTCCACGATGGCCGGGTCCCGGTTGAAGTGAAGGGGGCGGACAGCGCTGGCGACCGGCTAACAAGACCCAGAGCGAAGCGAAACTCGACGGATGATGGTGATCGCCAGGGAAAATTGTTATGAAGGATCCAACAACATCTCTTGGCACCGGCGATCAGCCGGCGCAACTGCGGTATTCCCATCACGATTATGAAATTCTCGCGCCCGGTCGCTATGTGATTTGTGCGGTAACGGGTGAACGGATCCCGCTTGCCCACCTGCGCTACTGGAACGCCGAACTGCAGGAAGCCTACGCCAGTTGCGAAGCGTCGTTGCAGCGCATGACCGAGCTGAAGAACAGGAAAAGGGCATAGTTCGGTGCGAATCATCGGTCTGTTATGGGTTGCCTGTTTGCTGGTGGTGGCGCCGGGACTTGCCGCGGGTACGCTCACGCTCGAAGGTGACTTTGTTCAGGGCGGCATGGTGCGCGGACAAACCGAGCCCGGGGCTTCTGTCACCCTTGACGGGCGTTCGGTGTTCGTGGACCGCTGGGGACGGTTCGTCTTCGGCTTCGGGCGGGATGCCGCGCCCACGGCCGAGCTTGGCGTGCGGTTTCCCGATGGCGACCACACAGTCCGCACTCTCAGTGTGGCGCCGCGTCGCTACCGGATTGAGCGTGTGGATGGCCTGCCGCCCAAAATGGTCACGCCGCCCCAAGAGGTGCTTGACCGGATAAAGCGTGAAAACGCCCGCATTGCCGAGGTCCGCCGCCGCACAACCAACGCCGCTTGGTTCTGGGACGGGTTCATCCGCCCGGCAGAAGGGCGCTTTTCCGGTTTTTATGGCAGTCAGCGCATCCTGAACGGCAAGCCGCGCCGGCCCCACTTCGGACTTGATATCGCGGGGCCTCGCGGCACGCCTGTGGTTGCGCCCGCACCGGGGATCGTGGCGCTGGCGGTCACCGACTACTACTACACCGGAGGTACGGTGATGATCGACCATGGTCACGGCGTGACGTCGGTTCTGATGCACCTTGACACCGTCGACATCAAGGAAGGCCAACGGGTCGAAGCCGGCGACCGGGTTGGCACCATCGGGGCGACCGGGCGGGCGACGGGTCCTCATCTCGATTGGCGGGTCAACTGGTTTGACGTTCGTCTGGACCCCGGCCTCTTGCTCGATGAGGCCCGTTCGCTAAGCGCGCCGATCGGACCATAGTCAGGCCCGCGCAGCAATCGCCGGTGCCGTGGTTGCAGGGGTGGGCAACAACCGCGACAAGGCGGCGATCAGGTCGCTCAGTGCCACCCATTCCTGTTCGGCAACCCGCCTGGCTACTGTCCCGCGTTGCCGGGCAAGCGCCGGGTCGCCAAGCAATCGAATCAGAGCGGCCGCCAGGCTGTGGGCATTTCCCACGGTCTGAACAGCCCCGGCGGCTGTCAGCTCCGCCGTGGGCTCGACAAAATCATCCATATACGGACCAACAAGCACGGCGCAACCCAGATGGGCCGGTTCCAGGGGGTTGTGGCCGCCCTTCGGGATCAGAGACCCGCCGACCAGAACCACCGGCACCAAATGATACAGAATGCCCAAGTCGTCCATGGAATCGATGACATAGATCTGGGTATCTGGCGCCAGCCGTTCGCCAGCACCGCGCCGGGCCACCCTGAAGCCTTCGAAGCGCAGGGTATCCGCAATGGCCGCGCCCCGATAGGGCTGGCGCGGCGCGATGATCGTGACAAGGCCGGGCAGGCGCTGTTCGGCGATGGCGTGGGCCTGGGCAATTTCCTCTTCCTCGCCTTCATGGGTGTTGGCGGCCAGCCAGATCGGGCGCCGGCCCACTTCGCTCACAAGAGTGCTTGCCGCCCGCTGATCGTGCGGCGGTGCAGGTGTTGCGTATTTCAGATTTCCGAATCGATAGACGTGCCGCGCGCCCAGAATTTTAAACTGGGCGGCATCATGGGTGGTTTGCGCGGCAACCATGTCGATATTCGCGAGCATGGGTGCTATCAGCGGGCGCAGGCGGCACCAGCGTTTGAACTGCTCTGTTTCCATGTGCCCGTTGACCAGCGCCGTGGCAATGCCGCGCTTCAGGGTTTCGCTGACCAGATTGAAGCAGGCCATGGATTCGATCCAGATCGCGGCTTGGGGTTTCCAGAAGTCGAGAAACCGCCCGGCGATTCCCGTGTCATCAAGGGGTGCATATTGGTGAACGGCATGACGGGGCAGGCGATTCTAGATGAATTCGGCCGAGGGAACGCTGGCGGTGGTGACGAGGACATTGTGCGCTTCGCTCAGGTAATCGATCAGCGGCAACGCTGCTTCTGCCTGACTGACCCCGGCAGCATGGAGCCAGATCAAGGGATCGTCCGGGCGTGGCGTGGACGGATGGCCAAGCCTTTCTTCCAAACGCGCCGCGTCCTCTCTGCCCTCGCGCGCCCGCGCTCTCAGTTTCCAGATCTTCAGGGGCACGCAAGCCCGCGTCGCCGTCCGATAGGCGGCGAGGGTCCAAGGCAACCTGAAATCGCTCATTCGGTGCCTCCTGGCGAAGCCGGTTGCGGTAGCGGAGGAAACGCCGGATGGATCAGCCCGGTGTCAGCGGACGGGATTCAGGTCCGCGATCTTCTATGGTCTTGTGAACATATGCCTCCACCACCCCACATCCCAAAGGCCCACATCCCATTGGGAAGGCCTCCCAAGTATAGACAACCGGCCCGATTTCGGGAATGCGAAATGGACCGGAGCCGGTCTGGTCTGTGCCAAGTACCGACATCTTCTCGCCAAATTTGCCGATTTATTATGCAGCACCCGGGCGTCGTGCTGGGGAATTGTGCATTGCACAAAAGCGAATCGGGCCGGAACAACCGGTGTTGCCTAATGGAGAACCCGTAACTATTTGTTATTGCGTTTATTTTATCGAGAGACCCGGTTCCGGCTGTGGTTGGCACGGCTCTTGATTACGAAAAAGCGTTCAGAGACCCACCGTGGTTCTCCCGAATGACAACAAAGAATCGAGGAAAAATAATGAAACCTTTCAATAAGATGATGCCCAACGGAGTGACGATTGCCGCATTTGCGGCCATTCTTGCAGGTGCCGGCCTGAGCGCTCTTCCCGCTTACGCCGAAGACGACGGCTTTCCGGGTGAGTTTGCGGCCAATGTGACCTTGGCGTCCGAATACATCTTTCGGGGCGTGTCCCTGACCGATGAGGACCCGGCCATTCAGGGGTCTCTTGACTGGTCCCATGACAGCGGATTTTACCTGGGTGCCTGGGCCTCCAACATCGAGCTTGGCGCGGGGACCATCGAGATTGACTACTATGGTGGCTTCGGCGGCGACCTTGGCGACACCGGTTTCAGCTACGACCTGGGCTTTGTCTATTACACCTTCCCGGGGGATGAGGCCGACGGCGACTATATCGAATTTGCGGCTCAGCTTGGTCGCGATTTTGGCATCGTGAGCACCAACGTCGGGGTTGCCTATGTGCCGACCGGCCAGGATGCGTTCGGCGACGATGACGCCATCTATGTGTGGGGCGACACCGAAGTGCCAATCCCAAGCACTCCCATCACCGCCGGTTTTCACCTCGGCTACGAGGATTTTGGCAGCGGTGTGAACAAGCTTGACTGGAGTGTCGGCCTCTACGCCACGGTGGAGGGCATCGACCTCGGCATTGCCTATGTGGATACCGATGTTGCCGGCGACAATACCGACGCTCGGGTGCTGTTCACCATCGGCAAGAGCTTCTGATCCACGACTTCTGTCATGTGCGATTTTGGCCTGCCGGGTGCTCCGGCGGGCCTTCGTTTTCTTTATCTTCTGACTGGCGTCAGGCTCCGGCGACAGTCATGCCATCGATCCGGATGGTTGGCGCGTCGGTACCAATTCGGAACTCCAGATCATCGGCCGGGGCAAGCGCCCTGAACATGTCCTTGAGATTGCCGGCGATAGTGATTTCGCTGACCGGGTAGGTGATCTTGCCGTTTTCGATCCAGAAGCCGGCAGCGCCCTTGCTGTAGTCCCCGGTTACCGGATTGACGCCCATGCCAATCAGCTCGGTCACATAGAAGCCGCTTTTGATATCGCTGATCAGCGCGTCGGGGCTAACGGAACCCGGTGCCATGTACAGGTTGCTGGTTCCCGGTGCGGGCGGCGACGAGGTGCTGCGCCGCGCCCGGCCGTTTGATCGCAGACCGAGTTGGCGCGCGGTTGCCGAATCGAGAAGCCAGTTGGACAGAACACCATCGGTGACAAGATCGAGCGCCGAGGCTGCGACACCCTCCCCGTCAAAGGGCCGGGACGACAGGCCGCGTGGTCTGAGCGGATCGTCGACAATGCGAATGCCCGGCGCAAAAACAGCCTTGCCCATCTGGTCCTTGAGAAAGCTGGTGCCCCGCGCTACCGCCTGTCCATTGGCGGCGCTCGCCAGATGGCCGATGATGCTGCTGGCGACGCGTGGTTCGAACACCACCGGCACGCGGGCGGTTTTGGGTTTTCGCGGATTGATTCGCCGGACCGCGCGGTTTCCGGCGCGTCGCCCCACTTCTTCCGGTGATTCGAGGTCGCTGCGAAACCGGGCGGAGGAGAAGTCGTAGTCACGTTCCATCCCGTCGTCACCCTCGGCCAGGACGGAGACGCTGAAGCCGTGATAGGTGGTGCGGTATTCGCCAGCGAACCCGTCGCTGGTGACAAGCACCGTGTGCATGGTCGAGACACTGGCGCTTGATCCTTCCGAATTGGTCACGCCCCTGACGGCGCGGGCCGCGTCCTCCACGGCGCGCGCGGTCTCTTCAAGGTCTTCGGGGCTGACCGTCGTCTCGTCGAAAAGGTCCAGTTCCGGCAGGGGGCTTGACGCCAGAAGTTCGCGCTCGGCAAGGCCGCAATAGGGGTCCTCAGGCGCCGATCTGGCCATGGCCACGGCGCGCTCGACCAGCAACCAGAGGGACTGCGGCATGAGATCGGTGGTGGAAACCGTGGCTTGGCGCTGGCCGATCATCACGCGCAGGCCAATGTCCTGGGCTTCCGAGCGCTCTATCTCCTCGATCCTGCCAAGGCGGCAGTTGGCTGACAACGACGCGCTGTCGAACATGACTGCATCGGCAGAGTCTGCTCCCGCCTTGATGGCGCTGTCCACGAGCTGCCCCAGCAGTGTGAGCGGTTCGGTTTTTTCGGCGGTTGTTGTCATGGAGTCATCTGTGATCGTTGTGATAATCTCAAAGGGTTATACGCCCAAATCCCCCCGAATGGCTAGTCAAGGGTAACGGGGCGCAGGGAACAGGAAGATATGGTGTCAAAACGGATCGCCATAATTCAGGGGCACCCTGACTCCGCTGGCAACCATTTCTGCCATGCACTCGCAGATACCTACGCCAGTTCGGCGGGTGGCGCGGGTCATGAAGTCCTGCGGATCGAGTTGGCTGCGCTCGACTTTCCACTGCTCAGGACCAAGCAGGAATTCGAATCAGAGGCCACGCTACCCGCCATCGCGGAAGCGCAGGACATTATCCGCTGGGCCAACCATCTGATGATTGTTTATCCGTTATGGCTGGGGACCATGCCGGCCCTGTTGAAGGGGTTTCTGGAGCAGACCTTCCGCCCAGGGTTCGCCTTCAGCTATGCCGAGCGCGGGCTCTGGACGAAGGAACTCAAGGGGCGTTCGGCTCGCGTGGTGGTGACCATGGGTATGCCGGCGCTGGCCTACCGGTTCTTCTATGGCGCGCACAGCCTTAAGAGCCTGGAGCGTAACATCCTCAAGTTCTGCGGTATCTCGCCGGTCTACGAGACGCTTGTGGGGCTGGTGGAGGGGTCGGAGAAGAATCGCAAAAAGGCGCTTGCCAAAATGGAAAAATACGGGCGGCAGGGGAAATGATCGCCACTATTTCCAGATTGGCTTGCCGCTACCCGGTATGCCGAGCCGGTCCCATTTCTCGGTGACACGCTCCACGATCTCGTCGGCCATGGCGATTTTCTCGCCCCATTCCCGATTGGTCTCAGGCGGCCATTTGTTGGTGGCGTCTAGCCCCATCTTGGAGCCGAGGCCCGACTCGGGCGAGGCAAAATCAAGATAATCAATGGGCGTGTTTTCGACGATGGTCAGGTCGCGCGCCGGGTCAACCCGGGTGGAAATGGCCCACATCACGTCTTTCCAGTCCCGTACATTGATGTCGTCGTCGACCACGATGACGAACTTGGTGTACATGAACTGGCGCAGATAGGACCACACACCCATCATGACCCGCTTGGCATGGCCGGGATACGCTTTCTTCATCGACACCACGGCGATCCGGTAGGAACAGCCTTCGGGCGGTAGCCAGAAGTCGACAATCTCCGGGAACTGCTGGCGCAGAAGGGGCACAAACACCTCGTTCAGCGCTTCACCCAGAACCGAGGGTTCATCGGGGGGGCGCCCGGTGTAGGTGGAGAGGTAAATCGGATCGCGGCGCATGGTCATGGCGGTCACCGTGAAGACCGGGAACGATTCGACCGCGTTATAATATCCGGTATGGTCGCCGTATGGACCTTCGTCGCCATAGTCATCGAGCGACACATAGCCTTCGAGCACGATCTCGGCTTCTGCCGGGACCTTGAGGGGGACTGTCTTGCAATCAACCAGCGGTACCTTTTCACCGCGCAGAAGCCCGGCGAAAGCGTATTCCGACAAGGTATCGGGCACCGGCGTGACGGCGGCAAGAATGGTGCCCGGGTCGGCCCCGATCACCGCAGCGGCGGGCAGGGGATCGGGTTTTTCCTGCTTCCAGCGGCGATGATGCTGGGCGCCGCCGCGATGGCGCAGCCAGCGCATCAGGGTGGTGTTGCGTCCTGTCACCTGCATCCGGTAGATGCCGAGGTTGAAGTCGTCTTCGCGGTCCTTTCCGGGACCCCGGGTCACCACCAGCGGCCAGGTGATGAGCGGGGCCGGTTCGCCGGGCCAACAGGTCTGTATGGGCAGGCGGGAAAGGTCGACCGCATCGCCTTCAAGGACCACGTCGTGGACCGGCGCCCGGTTCACCGTCTTTGGCTTCATGGACATGACCTGGCGCACGAGGGGCAACATGTCCCAGGCTTCGCGCCATCCGGCTGGCGGTTCGGGCTGGCGCAGGAAGGCAAGCGTCTCGCCCACGTCCCCCAGCTCTCCTGGTTCCCGGTTCATCCCCCAGGCGACACGCTCGACTGTGCCGAACAGGTTCACCAGCACCGGCATTTCGGATGCGGTGCCGTCATCCATGGTGACATTCTCGAACAGGAGCGCCGGACCGCCTTCGGCAATCACCCGGGTCTGGATCTCGGTCAGTTCCAGCGCGGTGGAGACCGGTTCCTGCACCCGGACCAGCCGGCCTTCCTTCTCAAGCCGGGCGATAAAGTCCCTCAGTGAGCGGTAGGCCATGGCGTCGGTCCCCTTGATGCCGTTTCTCTGTTCAGGCCGCCAGCCTCTCGCGTTCTATGGCGTCCAGAATCAACTGGGCGGCCTCGTCGGCGTCACCCCAGCGCTGCACCCGGACCCATTTGCCTTCTTCCAGGTCTTTGTAGTGGTCGAAAAAGTGGGAAATCTGCTTGGTTACGATCTCGGGCAGCTCCTTGTAGGATTTCACCCCCTTGTAGAAGGGGAACAGCTTGTCCACCGGCACGGCCAGGATCTTTTCGTCCTTGCCTGATTCGTCTTCCATGAACAGGACGCCGATGGGCCGCGCCCGGACTACGGCACCCGGAATGAACTGGCTGCGCGCCACAACCAGGACGTCAGCCGGATCGCCATCGTCCGAGAGGGTATGGGGGATAAATCCGTAGTTGCAGGGATAGCGCATGGCGGTGTGCATGATGCGGTCCACGAACAGTGCGCCAGAGGCCTTGTCCATTTCGTACTTTACCGGATCGCCGCCGACCGGGACCTCGATGATCACATTGATTTCCCATGGTGGATTGTCGCCTGCGGGGATACGAGAAATATCCATGTCACTCACGCTCCGAATGCTGTGGCAAAGCCGCCAAACACGATTGCTGCAAACACGATCCAGCCGAAGATCCGGTTTGATCGAAAGACCTCCAGACAGGTGTCGGGGTCGTCGATGTCGACCCTGATGATCTGATAGATGAGGTGCGCTGCAGCGAAGGCGAGAACCACATAAAACAGCGGGCCCAGATTTGCAAGCGCTCCAGCCAGTCCCAGAAACACGATGGAAAGTCCATAGAAGGCCGCGATCCAGGCTTTCGAGCCCTCGCCCAGTTTGAGCGCCAGTGATTTCACGCCCATCAGCACATCGTCTTCCTTGTCCTGATGGGCATAGATGGTGTCGTAGCCCATGGTCCAGAAAAAGCCAGCGATGTAGAGCGCAATGGCGGGAGGGGCAAGGCTGCCGGTCGCCGCCGCCCAGCCCATGAGAGCTCCCCAGTTGAAGGTGAGCCCCAGCACGGCCTGGGGCCAGTAGGTGATCCGCTTCATGAACGGATAGATCGCCACAAGGCCCAGCGACGCGACCCCGAGCATGATGGTAAGGCTGTTGAACTGCACAAGAATCACCAGGCCGACCAGCAACAGCAGGCCCAGAAACACTATCGCCATGGGCAGGCTGACGCGGCCGCTGGCCAATGGCCGCGCCCGGGTACGCTCCACGCCGGCGTCAATGTCCCGGTCCACGATGTCATTGAATACGCATCCTGCGGCACGCATGACGAACGCGCCGATGAAGAACAACACGAAATAGGGCAGGAACGAGGTGCGCGGATTGGCCAGTGCCAGACTCCACCAGCATGGCCACAACAAAAGCCAGGCGCCGATCGGGCGATCGGCACGCGCCAGCCGCAAATAGGGGCGAAGCCAGGCCGGGGCGTCATCAACCCAGGTCCCGGTGACAGCGTCCAGTGGACGCTCTTCCGGGGACGGGGGAGAGTCCGGACGAGCCCCGCCCTCATCGGTCTTTTCGGTGTCGGTCATTGTGTTCCCTTATCTCTCGCGCTATCTGTCTGAACGTTCCGGAGATGAGCCATGGCCAGTCCCATTGACGATACCAAACCCTATGTGCCTGCGATCCGTCTTTTTGTGAAAAATCCCTTGACGGCGGATCAGGATTTTCTTCTGGAGCCTGGCCAGGTCCATTATCTCCAGCATGTGATGCGCCGCAAGCCCGGTGACATGGTCGCCCTGTTCAACGGGCGGGACGGCGAGTGGTCGGCACGGATCGAAGACCTGGCCAAGAAGCAGGCCCGGCTGAGGCCGGTGGTGCAGATCCGGTCCCAGGAACCAGCGGCCGATCTGTGGCTGTTGTTCGCGCCGGTCAAACGCGCCCGTCTGGACTTCATCGTGGAAAAGGCGACAGAGCTTGGCGTCGGCGTGCTTGCGCCGGTCTTTACGCGGTTTACCAACGCCGAACGGGTCAAGGAATCCCGGATGGAAGCCATTTCTGTGGAGGCGGCCGAGCAATCGGGGCGCTTGACAGTGCCCGAAGTGCGCCCCCCGCAAAAGCTGGAGAATCTGCTCAATGAATGGGACCCGGCGCGTACCCTGATTTTCTGCGACGAAGGCGGTGAGGTGCCACCCATTGCCCACGTTCTTGCAGATTTGATGCACCAGCCCGCGGCCGTCCTGATCGGTCCCGAAGGTGGGTTTCACCGCGACGAACGGATGCGGCTGAAGGCATCGGCTTTCGTCCGGGCTGTGTCGCTCGGGCCCCGAATTCTGAGGGCGGACACAGCGGCGATTGCGGCGCTTGCGCTCTTTCAGGCACTGGCCGGCGACTGGCGGTAGAAGCGCCCATGGATGCCCTGCTCATCTCGCTCGGAATCGTGGCGCTCGCTGAACTTGGCGACAAGACCCAGATTCTGGTGCTTTTGCTGGCAGCCCGTTTTCGCCAGCCGGTCGCGATCATTGCGGGTCTTGTGCTTGCCACCATCGTCAGTCATCTGATAGCGGCAATTATCGGTCGGTGGATTGCCGACCTTGTCGATCCCGTGATTCTTGCCTGGGGTGTGGGGTGTGGATTCATCGCCATGGGGGTGTGGGCGCTCCTTCCGGAAAAGGTGGATGCGGAGTCCGAAGTGGGCCAGGGGCATGGCGCTTTTCTCACCACGCTCATCGTCTTCTCGATTGCCGAGATCGGGGACAAGACACAGATTGCCGTCGCTGCCCTGGCGGCCCGTTTCGACATGATTCTGACCGTGGTGGCCGGGACGACACTTGGCATGATTGCGGCCAATCTGCCGGCGGTGTTCTTCGGGCATGCCTTCGCCAAGGTGATTCCCATGAAGGCCATCCGGATCGTCGCAGCCATTGCCTTCTCGGGGCTCGGCGTGTGGGCCATTATCGAAGGCGGCGCGGCGTTCAAATCCTCGTGAAATGACGAATATTCGGTCCCGGCGAACGGCAGCCGGCCGTTATCGTCTTGAAACATCATCGGTTATCGGTTCTAAACTGGCCCTTGTACGGATACCGACTGGAAGCGGTTGAGGCCCGGTCTCTCGCTTCAAGCAGGATTGTTGAATGACCGCAGAGGATACGCTCGCGCCGGCGGCGCCTATCGAAAGCAAGGACGACCTGATTCGTTACATGGAGACCGGCGCGCGGCCGGCCAACGAGTGGCGCATCGGGACCGAACACGAAAAATTCGGGTTTACGCTCGAAGACAAGAAACCCCTGACCTATGACGGTCCGCGCGGGGTCCGGGCCATGCTTGAAGGTCTCATGGAATTTGGCTGGAAGCCGGTCTATGAAGGCGAAAATCCCATCGCGCTTGAACTGAACGGCCAGTCGATCACCCTGGAGCCGGGCGGGCAGTTCGAGCTATCGGGCGCACCTCTGGAGACCTTGCATCAGACCTGTGACGAAGTGCACACCCACTTGCACCAGGTCAAGACAGTGGCCGAGAAGCTTGGTATCGGGTTTCTCGGCATAGGGTTTCATCCACTGGCCCGGCGCGACGAGATTCCGGTCATGCCCAAGGGGCGCTACGGGATCATGCGCCGTTACATGCCAACCAAAGGCAGGCTTGGCCTCGACATGATGTTCCGCACCTGTACCGTCCAGGTCAATCTGGACTTCGATTCCGAGGCCGACATGGTGCGCAAGTTTCGTGTCGGCCTTGCGCTGCAGCCGGTGGCGACCGCGCTCTTTGCCAATTCTCCGTTTACCGAGGGCAAACCCAACGGCTACCTGAGTTATCGCAGCAAGGTGTGGACCGATACCGACCCCGATCGCTGCGGCATGTTGCCGTTCGTGTTCGAGGAGGGCATGGGGTACGAACGCTATGTGGATTATGTGCTCGACGTACCCATGTATTTCGTCTACCGCGATGGCACTTATATTGATGCGGCCGGGCAATCGTTCCGCGACTTCATGGCGGGCCGGCTGCCGGCACTGCCAGGGGAGGTGCCGAGCATCAGGGACTGGGAAGATCATCTGAGTACGGTGTTTCCCGAGGTCCGGCTCAAACGCTTTCTGGAGATGCGGGGCGCTGACGGCGGTCCGTGGCGCCGGCTGTGCGCGTTGCCGGCGCTGTGGGTCGGGCTTCTGTATGATGGGGTGTCGCTGGATGCGTGTGAAGCGCTGATTTCGGACTGGACGACCGCGGAACGGGAGGCCTTGCGCCGCGACGTGCCGAAGCTTGGCCTCAAAACGCCGTTCCGCGGGAGCACGGTGCAGGCGCTGGCCCGTGATGTTCTGGCCATCGCCCGGGACGGCCTTCAGCGGCGCAATCGGCTCAACAGTTTGGGCGAGAATGAAACCCATTTCCTGTCCGCGCTGGAAGCCATTGTGGATGAGGGCAAATGCCCGGCCGAGGTGAATCTGGAAGCCTACCATGGCCGCTGGGGCGAGAGCGTTCTGCCGCTGTTCGATGAATTCGCCTATTAAATTAGGGTCCGGACTCTAGGTGATTTTCAGCCCGTCGATACTGACCGCGTTGTTTTTGCGCCGGTATTCGGCCAGGCCGTCCTCCCCCTTGGCTTCGGCCCATTTGGCCAGGGTCGGGCGCTCCCGAATCAGTTTCATTTCCGGCACGCCGTAACCGCAACTGGTTTGCACGGACACCACGTCGATGACGATAATCTGGCGCGCGCCCGGGTAGTCCGGGAATTGCGGCGCCAGCCTGTTCCACCTTTCGCTTCCGGCCTGCACGGTGGTGCCGTGCCCGTAGAGTCGCAAAATCAGGGGGTTTCGGCTAAAGGAACAGAACATGACCGTGATTCGCCCATCATGCTGGAGGTGGGCTGCAGTCTCGTTCCCGCTGCCGGTGAGATCCAGATAGGCAACCTGCCTGGTCCCCAGCACCCGGAAACTGTCCATGCCCTTGGGGCTGAGGTTGATGCGGCCCCCGGCGGCGGCTGTCGCCACAAAAAAGATCGGCTGCTGTTCAATGAAAACCGCCAGCTTGTCCGGGATTTCGTCATAGAATTCTGCCAAAACGCCCGCTCCTTCCTACGCCGCGGTGCCGCCAACGGTCAGGCCGGATATCCGCAGGGTTGGCTGGCCGACGCCCACCGGAACCGACTGTCCGGCCTTGCCGCAGGTGCCGACGCCATCGTCCAGTTTCATGTCGTTGCCGATCATGGTCACTCGGGTCAGCACGTCCGGCCCGTTGCCGATCAGTGTGGCGCCTTTTACGGGTGCCGTGACCTTGCCATTCTCGATCAGATAGGCTTCGGTGCAACTGAACACGAACTTGCCCGAGGTGATGTCGACCTGGCCACCCCCGAAATTGACGGCATAGAGCCCGTTCCTGACGGAACCCAGAATCTCCTCCGGGTCATGGCTGCCTTCGAGCATGTAGGTGTTGGTCATGCGTGGCATGGGAGTGTGGGCGAAGCTCTGGCGCCGTCCGTTGCCTGTGGGCGCAACACCCATCAGCCGGGCGTTAAGGCGATCCTGCATATAGCCCTTGAGAATACCGTCCTCGATGAGCACGGTGCGCGTGGACGGGGTGCCTTCGTCGTCCACCGTTATGGATCCCCGCCGTCCTTCCAGGGTCCCGTCATCCACCACTGTGACCCCGGGCGCGGCCACCCGTTCCCCCATCAGGCCGGAAAAGGCCGAGGTCTTTTTGCGATTGAAGTCCCCTTCAAGGCCGTGGCCGACCGCTTCGTGCAGCAGAACGCCCGGCCAGCCGGGGCCCAACACCACGTCCATTTCGCCGGCCGGAGCCGGCACCGACTCGAGGTTGGTCAGCGCCTGACGCAGTGCCTCATTCACCTGGGCCTGCCAGAAGTCCGGGGCAAAAAAGGAGTCGTATCCCATCCGCCCTCCGGTTCCCTGATATCCGGACTCCATGCGCTCCCCATCGCCCACTACCACGCTGACATTCAACCGGACCAGGGGGCGGATGTCGCGTACCCGGTGGCCGCCGGCACGCAAGATCTCGACCACCTTCCATTCGGCAGACAGGGAGCAGGAAACCTGGCGGACCCGGTCATCCTTGCTTCGGGCATAGGCGTCAATGTCCTGCAACAATTTGACTTTGCGGGCGAAATCGGTCTGTGCCACGGGATCCTGATCGCCGTAAAGATGGCGGTTGGTTCGTTCGGGCGCGACACTCATGGTCCCGCTCGCGCCGCTGCGCACGGCCTGCACTGCGTTGACGGCGCGCTTGAGCGCCGCTTCCGAAATCTCTGTCGAGTGGGCATAGCCCGTGGCCTCGCCGGCAACGGCCCGCAGGCCGAATCCGCTCGTGATATCGAAGCTCGCCGTTTTGAGCCGGCCGTCATCATAGGCCAGCGCTTCCGACTGCGTATATTCGAAATAAAGTTCGCCGTCGTCCATGCCGGCGAGCCCCTGTTCGACCAGCGAAAGAGCGCGTTCCTGGCTCAGGTTTTCGCGTTCATAGAACAACTTGTCGGGATCCGAAATGCTTACCATGCTTTCAAAAATACCTCGTTTCAACGCCCGGCTGTGCGCTGCCAGGCGGGCATTGCGTGTGTCGCCACACAGGCGAACAATGTTTAAGGCCAACGCGCTTGTGACCTCGGATTTTTCTGGTATAACATGCCCGCGGTACGCTGGGAACGGTGGCGCTTCCACGCCGGGCCGTCAGCGGCAGTTTAGGGGCAGGGGGTCTGTTCAAACGAGCGGACGTAACCCGTTTCAACGGTTCATCACCGACAACGAAAGAGGTGATCGTGAACAGAGTGTTCAGGAAAACGACAGCGCTAGCCGTCACTTCGGCCTTGGCGCTTGGAGCTATGTTTGGGGCAGCGTGGGCGACGGGTCAGCCGGAGCCTTGGCAACTGGGCTTTCAGCCGTCCGTGACGGAGGTGGGTGACCGGGTTCACGGTTTTTACGACCTGCTTATGTGGATCATTACCCTGATCACGCTTTTTGTCACTGGCCTTCTGGCGTATGTGATCATCCGGTTTAACCGCAAGGCCAATCCCGATCCGTCCAAGACGTCGCACAATACGCTTATAGAAGTGATCTGGACCGGCGTTCCCATTCTGATCCTGGTGCTGATCGCCGTTCCATCGTTCAAGCTTCTCTATTTCCAGAACGAAGTGGGCGAAGCGGACCTGACCATCAAGGCCACCGGCCACCAGTGGTACTGGTCGTACGAGTATCCGGACGAGGACGGGCTGACCTACGACGCCATCATGCTGAGCGACGAAGAGCGCAAGCCCGGGCAGCCGCGGTTGCTGGCCACCGATACCCATGTGGTCGTGCCGGTCGGCAAAAAGGTGCGGATGCTGGTGACCGCGTCTGACGTCATCCACGCCTGGACCATTCCGGCTTTTGGCGTCAAGGTCGACGCCGTTCCGGGTCGCATCAACGAGACCTGGTTCGCGGTCGAGAAGGAAGGCATCTACTACGGTCAGTGCTCCGAACTGTGTGGTGTGCGCCACGCATTCATGCCGATCGTGGTCGAGGCGGTGAGCCAGGAAAAATACGATGCCTGGCTTGCTGAGGCGAAGGAACTTTATGCGACCGACAGTGCCGCGCCCGCGATTACGGTTGCCGCGGCGTCGACGCAAACGGTTGAGTAAGGAGAAGCGTAATGGCATACGGCACCGCAGCAGAAGCGCATGGCAGCCACGATCATCCCACAGGTTGGAGGCGCTGGCTGTTCTCCACCAATCACAAAGATATCGGTACCATGTACATTATCTTTGCGATTGTGGCGGGTCTTACGGGTGGCCTGTTCTCTGTGCTCATGCGGCTGGAACTGCAGCATCCGGGTGTTACCTTCCTGACCCATCTGACCGGGGGCAACGCCGACGCGGCGGCCAACCTGTTTAACGTTCTGGTCACCGGCCACGGTCTCATCATGGTGTTCTTCATGGTGATGCCGGCGCTAATCGGTGGCTTCGGCAACTGGTTCGTGCCGATCATGATCGGCGCGCCGGACATGGCCTTCCCGCGGATGAACAACATCAGCTTCTGGTTGCTGCCGGCTTCGTTCGCACTGTTGATCACCTCGGTGTTTGTGGATGGATCATCGGGGCCGGGGGCTGCGACCGGCTGGACGGTCTATGCGCCCCTTTCCACCTATGGTCATCCCGGTCCGTCCGTGGATTTTGTCATTCTCAGCCTGCACCTGGCCGGGGCGTCGTCGATTCTCGGCGCGATCAACTTCATCACCACCATTTTCAACATGCGTGCTCCGGGCATGACACTGCACAAGATGCCGCTGTTCGTGTGGTCGGTGCTGATCACCGCCTTCCTGTTGCTGTTGGCGCTGCCGGTCCTGGCGGGGGCGATCACCATGCTGCTCACGGACCGCAACTTCGGCACCACCTTCTTCGATCCGGCTGGCGGCGGTGATCCGATCCTGTACCAGCATCTGTTCTGGTTCTTCGGACATCCCGAGGTGTACATCCTGATCCTGCCGGGATTCGGCATCATCAGCCATATCGTGTCCACCTTCTCGCGCAAGCCGATCTTCGGCTATCTCGGCATGGCCTATGCCATGGTGGCCATCGGGTTCGTCGGCTTCATCGTGTGGGCGCACCACATGTATACGGTCGGGCTCGATGTGGACACCCGCGCCTATTTCGTGGCGGCGACCATGGTCATTGCGGTGCCCACGGGGATCAAGATCTTCTCGTGGATTGCGACCATGTGGGGCGGTTCGATCGAATTTCGCACCCCCATGCTGTTCGCCATCGGCATGATCTTCCTGTTCACCATTGGCGGGGTGACCGGGGTGGTGCTGGCGAACGCTGGCGTGGATGTGGCGCTGCATGACACCTACTATGTGGTGGCCCACTTCCACTACACCATGTCCATGGGCGCGTTGTTCTCGATTTTTGCCGGGTTCTA
The DNA here is from genome assembly GCA_003695065.1 of Alphaproteobacteria bacterium. Classification (GTDB taxonomy): domain Bacteria; phylum Pseudomonadota; class Alphaproteobacteria; order Sphingomonadales; family Govanellaceae; genus J090. The sequence continues at coordinate 16,961 of RFJA01000051.1, read as the reverse complement.
TTACTGGATTGGCAAGATGTCGGGCCGGCAGTATCCGGAAGCGCTGGGCAAGGTTCACTTCTGGCTGTCCTTCATCGGCGTCAACCTGATCTTCTTCCCGCAGCACTTTCTGGGGCTGGCGGGCATGCCGCGGCGCTATGTGGACTATCCGGACGCTTTTGCCGGGTGGAACCTGGTGTCGTCCATCGGGTCCTATATTTCTGCGGCGGGCGCCATTGTGTTCCTGATCGTGGTGTGGCGGACCCTGCGGTCCGGCAAGGAGTGCCCGGCCAATCCGTGGGGCGAAGGGGCGACCACGCTGGAGTGGACACTGTCCTCGCCACCGCCGTTCCACCAGTTCGAGCAGTTGCCACGGATCAAGTAACTGTACCGTGGCTGGGTTAAGGGGTTTGGCCGCTTTGGCGGCCAGACCGCTATATAGCATCTGATCCGAGACATGACCGAGCAGACAGCAGCGATTGCGAGACAGGACGCGGCTCTTGAAGGTTTGGAACCGCAATGGGCGACCGCGCGCGATTTCTTCGCGTTGCTGAAGCCGCGGGTCATGTCGCTGGTGATCTTCACGGCGCTTGTCGGTTTGTTGCTGGCACCCGGGGAGATCCATCCGGTTATCGGCTTTACCGCGATTCTCTGTATTGCCGTGGGCGCCGGTGCTTCCGGTTGCCTGAATATGTGGTACGACGCCGATATTGACGCGGTGATGAAGCGCACCCGGAACCGGCCGGTTCCGGCGGGGCGGGTAACGCCGGGCGAGGCGCTTGGTTTTGGCGTCGCCCTTTCCGTCGCATCCGTGACCCTGATGGGGCTTGCGGTCAACCTTACGGCGGCGGCGCTTCTTGCGCTGACCATTGCGTTCTATCTGTTCGTCTACACCATGTGGCTGAAAAGGCGCACGCCCCAGAACATCGTCATCGGTGGTGCCGCCGGGGCGTTCCCGCCGATGATCGGCTGGGCGGCCGTGACGGGAACGGTCAGCCTCGAATCGGTGGTGTTGTTTGCGATCATTTTCATGTGGACGCCGCCGCACTTCTGGGCACTGTCGCTGTTCGTCAGCAAGGATTACGAAGCAGCAGGCGTGCCCATGCTGCCGGTCGTCGCCGGGGAGCGCGAGACCCGACGCCAGATCCTGGCCTATAGTATGCTGCTCGCACCCCTCGGCGTGGCACCGTGGTTGCTCGGCATGCTGGGCCCCCTTTACGGGATCGCATCGGCAGTGCTGGGCGGCCTGTTCCTTCTCGGCGCGGTTCAGGTCTGGCGCGATGATGGCACAACGGCGGCGCGTCGGCTGTTTGGCTATTCGATTCTCTACCTGCTGCTGCTGTTCGTCCTGATGCTGGTGGATCGCTATGCCGGAGGGTGGCTCTGATGCCGCTGAGTGACGAGCACAAGAAGAGGCGCGGGCGCAATTATGCGCTGGCAGCGGTGTTGGTGGCGCTCGTGGTGCTGTTTTTCTTTATCACCATCGCAAAGATGAAGGGGGCGTGACGTGGCAAACGCGATGAGCGATACGTCTGCGAAAAACACCCGTGTCCTGGTGATGCTGTGCGCCCTGGTCGCGGGTATGGTGGGGCTCAGTTTTGCTGCTGTTCCGCTCTACCGTATTTTTTGCCAGGTAACGGGGTACGGCGGCACCACCCAAACTGTCGTCAATAGCTACGATATTCCGATTCTTGCGCGGGAGGTAAAGGTCAGCTTCAACGCCGATCATGCGCCTGATCTGCCGTGGTCGTTCGAACCAGTGCAACGCCGGGTGACGGTCAAGTTGGGGGAGGAGGCGCTCGTCTATTTCAGAGCACGCAACTTCGGCGATCAACCGATTACCGGCACGGCGGTGTTCAACGTGACCCCGTTCAAGGCGGGACCGTTTTTCAGCAAGATCGAATGTTTCTGTTTTACCGAACAGACGCTTGCGCCAGGTGAGGAAGTGGAAATGCCGGTCACCTTTTTTGTGGATCCGGCGATGGATGAAGACAAGACCCTGAAGGATGTTCGGGAAATTACATTGTCGTACACTTTTTTCAGGGCTAAAGAGTAGGTGTTCGAGGGGGTGTGAGTGCCCGACGGTGCTTCGCCATAATGACAAAACCAAGGACATAACAAGCATCTTCGAGGAGAGTCATAGTCATGTCCGACGCGCATGTAAAAGACCATGATTACCATCTGGTAGATCCGAGCCCATGGCCGGTTGTGGGGTCGCTGTCCGCCTTTGTTGCGGCGGTGGGCGCCATTCTGGCGATGCACGGAGGCTCACCTGCCATTCTTTATGTTGGTGCCGCTGGCATCATCTACACCATGTATTCCTGGTGGCGCGATGTGATCATTGAGGGTGAGCACAAGGGGGACCACACGCCGGTCGTCCAGATCGGCCTGCGCTACGGCATGATCCTGTTCATCGCCTCGGAGGTGATGTTTTTCGTCGCCTGGTTCTGGGCCTATTTCAACGCCGCCCTGTTCCCGCCCGAGCAGATCGGCGGGGTGTGGCCGCCCGAAGGAATCGAGACCTTTGACCCCTGGCACCTGCCGCTGGTCAACACTCTGATTCTGCTGCTTTCCGGCACCACGGTGACCTGGGCGCACCATGCGCTTCAGCATGGCGATCGCCGGGGACTGGTGCAGGGGCTGCTGTGCACCGTGGCGCTGGGTATGCTGTTCACCGCCGTACAGGCCTATGAATACAGCCATGCCGCCTTTGCCTTCGCGGGCAACATCTACGGGGCGACCTTTTTCATGGCCACCGGCTTCCATGGGTTCCACGTCATCGTTGGGACCATTTTCCTGACGGTCTGTCTGCTGCGGGCCATCAAGGGACATTTCAAGCCGGATCACCACTTCGGTCTCGAGGCGGCCGCCTGGTACTGGCACTTCGTTGACGTGGTGTGGCTGTTCCTGTTTGCCTGCATTTACGTGTGGGGTCATTAAGCCGCCGGGAGGAGGCCCGCTTCGCATGAAGGTCAGTACTCGTCAGGCGTTCCGCGCCGGTCTCCTCCGCAAGTGCCCGCGTTGTTGCGAGGGCAAACTCTTCTCGAAATTTCTGACCGTAGCGCCCCGATGCGGGCGCTGCGGTCTTGATTTTTCAAAGGTGGACTCGGGCGATGGCCCGGCCGTTTTCGTGGTTCTGGTTCTTGGATTTATCATTGTCGGTCTCGCCCTGTGGGTAGAGGTCGCTTTGGCGCCGCCGTACTGGATTCATGCGGTGCTTTGGTTGCCCCTGGCGGTCGTCGGGGTCGCGTTCATGCTCCCCTGGTTCAAGGCCACGCTCATCGCGTTCCAGTACAAGAATGACGCCGAGGAAGGTCGGCTCGACGAATTTTGAGGCAATTTGAAAGGATGTCCGCGCCGTACCGCTTTCGCGCCTTCTGGCCGACGGTGATGACCGTGCCGGCGGTGGTCATACTGGTGTCGCTGGGGCTCTGGCAACTTGAACGCAAGGTTGAGAAGGAAGTACTCCTCGCCACCATTGAGCAGGGCTTGGCGGCTCCCCCGGTGGCGCTGCCTGAGCGGATCAGAAATCCCGGTGCCTGGGCGTATCGGCCGGTGACCGTCAGCGGAGAGTTTGATCACAGCCGGGAGCTTTATCTCTATGCCCCCAATCGGGAGGGCGCGGCGGGATATCATGTAATCACGCCGTTGGCGCGCGCCGGGGCCGGAACCGTTCTCGTTAACCGGGGCTGGGTGCCACCGGAATACAAGGACCCTGCCACGCGACCGGAGGGCCAGATCAGGGGGCCTGTTGTGATTTCCGGTGTCGCCCGGCCGTCGCGGGCCGCAGGTCTCTTCACGCCGGCCCCCGAGCCGGAGAACCGGCTGTGGTTCTCGGCCGATCTGGAGAGCATGGCCGAAGTGGTTGGCGGCGACGTTCTGCCGGTGCTGGTGGACGCCGACGCGACGCCTAATCCGGGCGGGTTTCCGGTGGGTGGCCAGACCCGGATAGACATTCCCAACAACCACCTCGATTACGCCCTGACCTGGTTCGGTCTGGCGGTCGCTCTCCTCGTCATTTATGTTGTCTACCTGCGTCGCCGCCGCTAGTTTACGCGCGCGACCTAACCGCCCACATAGGGAGTTCAAGCGTGCAATATCGTAGCACACGGGGGCGTGCCCCCGTGCTCGAATTCGAAGATGTGCTGCTCACGGGGCTTGCCCGCGATGGCGGGCTTTATGTGCCGCATGAATGGCCTTTGATCCCCCAGGACGAGATCGAGGCGTTGGTGGGTGAGCCCTATGTGGAGGCGGCCATCCGCGTGATGGCACCATTTGTGACGCCGTCGTTGAGCCGCGACGAGCTCGGCGATCTGGTGGAGGCAGCCTATGGGGCCTTTGACCACGCCGCTGTCGTGCCGCTGAGCCAGCTTGACGGCGGGGACTGGCTGCTTGAGCTCTATCACGGGCCGACGCTGGCGTTCAAGGATGTAGCTTTGCAGCTTTTGGGTCGACTGTTCGACCATGTGCTTGCCAAACGGGGCGAAAAAATCACCATCGTAGGCGCCACGTCCGGCGATACCGGATCGGCCGCCATCGAAGCCTGTCGGGACAAGGACACGATCGAGATCTTCATGCTCCACCCCAAGGGCCGGGTCTCGGAGGTGCAGCGCCGGCAGATGACAACGGTGTTGTCGTCCAATGTGCATAACATTGCGGTTGAAGGCTCGTTCGACGATTGCCAGGCCATGGTCAAGGAAATGTTCAATGACCATGCCTTTCGCGATGCGCTGAAGCTGTCGGCTGTCAATTCGATCAACTGGGCGCGCGTGATGGCCCAGATTGTTTATTATTTCACCGCCGCAGTCGCCCTCGGTGGGCCGCAGCGCAAGGTGGCCTTTGCGGTTCCGACCGGGAATTTCGGCGACGTATACGCGGGATATGCGGCAGCCCGGATGGGATTGCCCATCGCCCAGCTCGTGGTGGCGACCAATATCAATGACATTCTCGATCGCGCCTTGAAGGCCGGCGAATATGCCCGGGGCGAGGTGGCGGCCACCATCAGCCCGAGTATGGACATTCAGGTCTCCAGCAACTTCGAACGCCTGTTGTTCGATCTCTATGATCACCGGGGCGACCGTGTTTGCGCCCTCATGGACGAATTCTCCGCTCATGGCCGGCTGCATATCGGAGCGGCCGAACTGGACAAGGCCCGCGGTCTTTTCGATAGTGAGCGGGTCAGCGAGGCCGAGACGCTGGCGACCATTGCCTCGGTCTATGCGAAAACCGGCAAGCTCATTGATCCCCACACCGCGGTTGGCATTGCCGCCGGGCACGCCTGCCGGCGCTATTCCAGTGTGCCGCTGGTCACGCTGGCGACCGCTCATCCCGCAAAATTTCCGGATGCCGTGGAACAGGCCGCCCGGGTTCGCCCCGCGTTGCCCCAGAAACTGTCCGATCTTCTGGAGCGGGAGGAACGCTATGAAGTGCTTCCCAATGATCTGGCGGCTGTGAAAGATCACATCAGCCGCAAGCTGGGCGTTCAGGTGTCCGCTTCATGACGCTTGCGCAGACCACACTTTCCAATGGTGTGCGCGTGGTTACAGAGACCATGGCGCATCTGGCGACGGCAACCGTCGGCGTGTGGGCCAATGTGGGCGCGCGCCACGAAAAACCTTCTGAAAACGGCCTCTCCCATATGCTGGAGCATATGGCGTTCAAGGGCACCGGGCGGCGCACGGCGCGCGCCATCGCCGAGGAGATTGAGGCCGTGGGGGGTGACCTGAACGCCTATACCACGCGCGAGCATACGGTTTATTACGCCCGGGTTCTCAAGGATGACGTGCCGCTCGCATTCGATATTCTGGGCGATATCCTGCTCAATTCCACCTTCGACCAGGAAGAGCTGGAACGCGAACGCCAAGTGATTCTGCAGGAGATCGGGCAGGCCCACGACACGCCCGACGACCTGGTGTTCGACCTGTTGCAGGAGGCCGCCTATCCCGATCAGTCGCTCGGGCGGCCGATTCTCGGGACGGTGGACACTGTAACCAAGTTAGACCGCAAGGACCTAAGGGGCTATCTCGGTCGCCATTACAGGGCTCAAAATATTGTGGTGGTGGCAACCGGGCATGTGGACCATGCGGCGGTGGTGCGCCTGGCGGAGGATCTGTTCGGGGGGGTGCCCTCAGACGTTCAAGGTAGACCTGAACCGGCCGTCTACAAGGGTGGTTCCGGTGGCGTGTCACGTGATCTGGAGCAGGTCCACCTGACCCTCGGTTTCGAAGGTGTGTCCTATGCCGACGATGATTTCTACACCATGCAGGTCTACAGCATGGTCCTGGGCGGTGGCATGTCGTCGCGGCTATTCCAGGAGGTGCGGGAAGTTCGCGGCCTTGCCTATTCGGTCTACAGTTTCGTCAACTCTTATGCGGATGGCGGGACCATTGGGGTTTATGCTGGTACCGGTGCCGGGGAAATGGACCAGCTTTTGCCGGTGATTGTGACCGAGATGAAAAAGATTGGCGACCACCTTGACGAGGACGAGGTTGCTCGCGCCCGCGCCCAGCTCAAGGCGGGTGTTTTGATGTCACTGGAGAGCTCGGCCGCACGGATGGAACAGATCGGCCGCCAGATGCTTGTCTATGGTCGCGTATTGCCCACCGAGGAACTTATTGCTGCCATCGACGCCGTGGACGCGGAGCGCGTGATAAACATGGGCCGGCGACTCGTCACAGATGGGCGCCTGTGCTTTGCCTCCGTGGGGCCGTTCGAGGCGCGCGAGGGATATGAGCGGCTGCAAGACCTGCTTGCCTGATCAGGCGTGTCCCGCCTGTGTGGACAGCATGGAGACATCGACGCCGAGTTTAGCCATGGCCCGCGGCCATTTCAGGTTCAATTCGGTATTGAAAACCAGGTCCTCATCGGCTTCGGCCGTCAACCAGCCATTGCGTTGCATTTCGGCGTCAAGCTGGCCCGGACCCCAGCCCGCATAGCCGAGAGCGATCAGACTGGAGCGCGGGCCTCGGTTCTCGGCAATCGCTGTGAGCACGTCGATGGTGGCGGTCAGCGCTACGGTTTCGCTGACCACCAGCGTACTGTCCTGCACGTAATCCGCGGAATGCAGGACGAAACCCCGTCCGGTCTCCACCGGGCCGCCGCTGTTGATTGGGATCTCGGGCGCATTCTGCACGTCGATGCCAAGCTGTTCCAGCAGGGCCGGGAACGATATGTTGGTGCACGGGCGGTTGATAACCAGGCCCATGGCGCCTTCATCGGAATGGGCGCAGAGGTATATCACCGTTCGCTCGAACCGGGGATCTTCCATTCCCGGCATGGCGAGCAGAAGTTGACCCGTCAGATAGCCTTCCTTGTCATCCATGTGATGTTCTGAGCCTCGTCACCCGATTATCCGCTGTTCTTTTTAAGATGATCGCTTTTGCCGGTGGCTTCAAGGGCCGTGCCGGGATTGGCGTCCATGGGGCTCACGATTCTTTGACGCGGGGGATGCGTGAAAGGCTTCGCGCCCAGGCGGATCGGCGCTAGATTGGGCGCATGTTTGGCCGAATCATGTTGCCTGTCCTGTTGTCCGTAATCTCTCTGGGCGCCGCGTCCTCTTGCGTCGCGGCGTCGTCGTCGTGGGTGGAGCATGACCAGGCCAGCACCAGACTGATCGCAGCGGAAACGGGTGTGCCGGAGGAGGCGGCTCGGCTGAAGTTCGGCTGGCATGTCCGGTTGGCACCGGGCTGGAAGACCTATTGGCGCAGTCCTGGCGACGCCGGCTTGCCACCGCGGTTCGACTGGTCGGGTTCGGTAAACGTCGAGTCGGTTGGAATTGCCTGGCCCGTGCCCGAACGACTTACCGCTTTCGGATATGACACGACAGTCTACAGTCACGAGGTGGTTCTGCCCTTGACGGTGACGCTCTCGGAACCTGGCAGGGCTACACGCGTTCGCGTCAAGGTAGACTATATGGTTTGCGCGGAAATCTGTGTTCCGCTGGCGGCGCGGCATGAACTTCTGTTGCCGGCCGGCGGCGGCAGGGATGGTGAGGCCAGTGCCCTGATCGCCCGGTTCGACGCCAGGGTCCCGCCGCGCCAGGATGAGCTTTGCGCGAGTCGGGAGTCCGCGCCCCTTTGGATCGAAGGCGTTGACTTATCCGATCAGGGGCTTGGTTTGCTGGTGCGGACGGTACGGGGCGCTCACGGCCTCGACGCATTTGTCGATGGCCCGGAAACGGCGGCGTTCGGCCGTCCGAAACGGGTGGCGACCACCGCTGCTACGCTTTGGGCGCTTCAGGTTCCGGTCTATGGCACGCTGCCCCGGGATCTGCAGGGTGTGCCGCTTGCCATTGTCGTGGTAAACGGGGCCGATGATGCGATTGAGTGGCGTGGCAAGGTCGCTGAGGCACCGGAGCGCACTTCCTTGAAAAGCGGTGGCACAGGGCGATCGGACGCGCTACCCTGTGACCGTCAAACAGAATAAGATCCGGCCTGTCGGCTGGCATCATCTCCACCGGTAAAGACGCAATAGAGAGAAGAACGAGGACAATCATGACGATCAAGAAAGGTGATAAATTGCCCGATGCGACGCTGATGCGGATGGGTGAGAAGGGACCAGAACCGGTCAAAACCGGGGATTTGTTTAAGGGAAAAGTGGTCTTGTTTTCGGTGCCTGGCGCTTTTACCCCGACCTGTTCGGCCAAACACCTGCCGGGTTTCGTGGAAAAGGCGGACGAAATCCGCGCCAAAGGCGTCGACAGGATCGTCTGCATGGCGGTCAACGATGTTTTTGTGATGGACGCCTGGGGCAAAAGCCAGAACGTCGATGGCAAGGTGGAGATGGTGGCCGATGGAAACGGCGACTTCACCCGCGCCCTTGGTCTGTCTCTCGACGCGACTGGCTTCGGCATGGGCGAACGCGGCCAGCGCTTCGCGCTTATCGCCAAGGACGGCGTCGTTGAAGAGTTGTTTGTCGAGGAAGGTGGCGCGTTCAAGGTTTCCAGCGCCGAAAATGTGCTGGCTCACCTGTAAGGGGTGGATCGCACGGCGAAGAAAGGGGCCTTCCGGCCCCTTGATCGTCCCGGCACTGATTAGCGTCGGTCACGGTCTTTTCACCTGATTACCGAGCGGCCGCCGCTTCCATGGCGCCCCGCCGGGCCAGTTCATCGGCCCGTTCGTTCTCCGGATGGCCAGCATGGCCCTTGACCCAGACCCACTCTACGTCATGGCGGGCCAGGGCGGCGTCCAGCGCCAGCCATAATTCGGCGTTCTTGACAGGCTTTTTCGCCGCCGTGCGCCAGCCATTGCGCTTCCAGTTGTGGATCCACCGGGTGATCCCGTCCTTGACGTAACGACTGTCGGTATGCAGCCGCACCCGGCATGGCCGCTTGAGCGCTTCAAGTGCCCGGATTGCGGCTGTGAGCTCCATACGGTTGTTGGTGGTCTCCGTCTCGCCGCCGTAGAGTTCCTTCTCCCGACCGTTGTAGCGCAGGATCGCACCCCACCCACCCGGGCCGGGATTGCCCGAACATGCCCCGTCGGTGAAAATCTCGACCGGTTTCACGTGAGCCGTTCCTGCTCCAGTCCATAGGCCTGCGCGCCGGTGGCCGACTGGTGAAAGCGCAATCGTTCCAGGAACGGAATCGGATTGTGCGGCTTGACCAGTGCGCCTTCCACCCGGTTGAGCCAGTCATAGGTGCGGGTCAGGAGAAAGCGCAACGCGGCTGCCCGACACAGAATTGGCAGGGCGTCGATTTCGCGGCTCTCGAGCCGGCGGACCGCCGTATAGCCTGCCAGCATTCGTCGCGCTTTGGTCACATTGAATGCGCCATCACTTTCAAAACACCAGGCGTTGATGCAAATGCCCAGATCGTAAGCCCACAAATCGTTGCAGGCAAAGTAGAAGTCAATCAGTCCCGACAGCCTGTCGCCAAGGAAGAACACATTGTCGGGAAACAGGTCGGCATGGATAACACCCTCTGGCAATCCCTCCGGCCAGGCGCGGGCAAGGAATTGCAATTCGTCCGCGATGGTCTGCGCCAGGCCGGGCGCAATTTCGTCGGCCCGGGCGCCGCATCGCTGTGCCAGATCCTGCCAGCCGTCGTGACCGAGCGCATTGGCACGATAGCCGTCGAAATCAGCGGCGGCCAGATGCAATTCGGCAAGGGCCCGTCCGACTTCGCCGACCTGTGCGGGCGAGGGGCGTTTGAGCGAGATACCCTGCAAAAAGGTGACGATCGCAGCGGGTCGGCCGCACAGGGTTTTCAGCGCGTCGCCAGTCTTGTCATGGACCGGCCGGGGGCAGCTTATGCCTTTGGCTGCCAGATGATCCATGAGGCCAATGAAAAACGGCAGGTCCCGGGCGTCTACCCGTTTCTCATACAGGGTCAGGATGAAATTGCCCTTTTCGGTTTGCAGGAGGTAGTTGGAGTTCTCGACGCCTTCCGCAATGCCTTTGAAGGTGAGCACCGCACCCAGGTCATAGTCCGCCACAAAAGCGTTGATGTCGTCGGCCGATACCTCTGTATAAACCGCCATCCGACCGGTCTTCCTGCTAACGGCTCAGAATGGCGGGAAGCTTGAAGCTTACCGACTCGGTGACGGTGGTGACCTGCTCCATATCCACGGCGAAGCGTTCGGCGCAGGCGGCCAGGACCTCTTCCACCAGGGTCTCGGGCGCGGACGCGCCCGCCGTGATGCCCAGGGTATGGACATTCTCGAACCAGCTCCAGTCAATATCCCGGGCGCGCTGCACCAGGCGCGCCTCGGCACCGGATTTGCGCGCCACCTCGACAAGGCGCAGCGAGTTCGATGAATTGGGCGCCCCGATGACCAGCACCAGATCGCAATCGGCGGCGATGGCCTTGACGGCTTCCTGACGATTGGTGGTGGCGTAGCAGATGTCTTCCTTTCGTGGTCCTTCCATATCGGGAAAGCGCCGTCGCAGCACGGCGACGATCTCGGCGGTATCGTCCACCGACAGCGTTGTCTGGGTGATGTAGGCCAGCCGATTGCCGGTCTGTGGCTGGAATGATTCGGCGTCTTCCACGGTCTCCACCAGTGAAATCGCCCCCTCGGGCAGTTGTCCCATGGTACCGATGACCTCGGGATGTCCGGCATGACCGATCAGGACAATTTCGTGCCCCATGCGATAATGGCGCTCTGCCTCGCGGTGGACCTTGCTCACCAGTGGGCAGGTGGCATCCACATAAAGCATGTTGCGTCGCTGTGCTTCGGCGGGAACCGTTTTCGGCACCCCATGGGCCGAAAACACCACAGGGGCATCGGGCGGCACCTCATCCAGCTCGTCCACGAACACGGCGCCCCGCGCTTCGAGGCTTTCCACCACATAGCGATTATGGACGATTTCGTGGCGCACATAGACCGGTGCCCCGAATTTGTCGAGCGCCCGCTCCACGATCTGGATTGCCCGATCGACTCCCGCACAGAAACCGCGTGGGTTGGCGACCCGGATTTTGAGGGCCGGGCGAGTCGCTGGCGCTGGGCGGGCGGATCCGGTGGTCATGATCAAACGCATCACTCCGACATTGCGATCAAGGCCTTATACACCCTTCGGTGGCGGCTATCAAAGTCTCCAGGCTGGCCGGTTGCGGCTTTTTGCGCCTGGCGCGTCACGGCGGATTGACTCTGGCGGTGGCCTTTCTATTATCGCTGCAGTCGACAATGCCTTCTGCGGGAGAGTCGGACCACGCGATTCGGAGGTCCGGCGCCGAAGGAGCAACCGCCCCGGAAACTCTCAGGCACCCGGACCGCAGAAGGTCGACGCTCTGGAAAGCAGGGACCAGCCCGTGGCTGGTCACTCACCGACGGGGAAAGCCGCGCGTCCATACAGGGCGGCACGGTCAATCTCTCAGGTCTCATGACAGAGGGGGTACGATGCGGCTGATGGCTGGCGCCGTCGCCGGGGCGTGCACCATTTTTGACGAGGACCAGGCCGGTGATGCCAGAGCAGGATTTACGGCGGACTCCCCTTTTTCAACTCCATGTCGATCTCGGCGCGCGTATGGTCCCGTTCGCCGGCTATAGCATGCCGGTGCAATATACGAAGGGGATCATCGCCGAGCATAACCATACGCGGAACGCGGCGGGGCTGTTCGACGTGTCGCATATGGGCCAGGCATTTCTCCACGCCACTGATGATGACCCGGCCGCTGTGTTCGAGTCTCTGTTGCCCGGGAATATAGCCGGTCTTGCTCCTGGCCGGCAGCGCTACACCCTTTTGCTGAATGATCAGGGTGGCATCATCGATGACCTGATGGTGTCCCGCCCGCCAGCGGGCATGGACTCCCGGTGTCTGTTCCTTGTGGTCAATGCGGCGACAAAGGATCGCGATTTCGCCCATATCGAGGATAGGCTGGGCGACCGGGTGCGCCTGGAGCGCCTTGTGGACCGGGCGCTTCTTGCCCTGCAGGGACCGAAGGCGGGTGCCGTATTGTCCCGCCTCGATCCGGCGATTGGCGATATGGGCTTTATGGATGTGGCCCGTTTCCGGTTTCGGGATGTGGATTGCTTGATCAGCCGGTCCGGCTATACCGGAGAAGACGGCTTCGAGATTTCACTGCCTGCGGACCAGGCCCCGGCGCTGGCGCTGCGTCTTCTGGATGAGGAGGAGGTTGAACCGGTCGGACTCGGTGCACGGGATTCGCTGCGTCTCGAGGCGGGGCTTTGCCTTTACGGCCATGATCTTGACGAGACCACCACGCCGGTTGAGGCCAATCTTCGTTTTGCGCTGGCCCGAAGGCGCCTGGATGCTGCGGATTTTCCGGGCGCCCAAATTGTTCTCCGGCAAATCGAGGAAGGACCAAAGCGCTTACGGGTGGGCCTTCGGCTTGAGGGGCGCGCCCCGGCCCGGGAGGGTGCCGAGATCGTGGACGATCACGGAGCGGTCGTCGGAGGCGTCACTTCAGGAGGCTTTGGACCGAGCGTGGGCGGTCCCATCGCCATGGGGTATGTGGGCGCGGACCACGCAGCCGAGGGGACGGAACTTGGCGTCGTTGTGCGCGGCAAAACCCTTTCGGCCCGTGTGGTCGCAATGCCATTCGTGCCGCATCGTTTCCATCGCAAACGGGTTTAGGACAGACAAAGGAGGGGAAGGGTATGGACATCCGGTTTACCGAAGACCACGAGTGGATCAGGGTCGAGGATGGCGTTGGCACCGTTGGGGTGACCGATTACGCCCAGCGACAACTGGGCGACGTGGTGTATGTGGAGGTTCCCGAGGTGGGCAAGGCATTCACCAAAGGCGACGAATCGGCGGTGGTCGAATCGGTCAAGGCGGCGAGCGAGATTTACGCTCCGGTGAGCGGCGAGGTCACGGCTGCCAATGAAGGCCTGGCCGAGGAACCGGCGCTGGTCAATTCCAGCCCCATGGCGGACGGATGGTTTTACAAGATCAGGCTGGCGGACCCCTCTGAACTCGAGGACCTGATGGACGAAGCTGCCTACAAGGACTTTGTTGCGGGACTCGAGTGATGCGCTACCTGCCATTGAGTGCCGCCGACCGGGCGGCCATGCTGGAGCGGATCGGTGCTTCCGCGGTCGATGACCTGTTTCGCGATGTTCCGGCTTCGGTGCTGCTCAAGAAGCCGGTGGATCTTCCCGGCCATGCCAGCGAAATGGAGGTGGAACGCGATCTGGTTGGTATGGCCGCCCGCAACGTGCCGGCGGGGGCGGTGCCGTTTTTTGTGGGGGCTGGGGCCTATCGCCATCATGTGCCAGCCACCGTCGATCACATCATCCAGCGTGGCGAGTTTCTGACCGCGTATACCCCATACCAGCCGGAAATCAGCCAGGGGACACTTCAGTATCTGTTTGAATTCCAGACCCAGGTGGCGCTGCTGACCGGTATGGAGGTCGCTAACGCATCCATGTATGATGGTTCCACCGCTGCCGCAGAGGCCGTCCTGATGGCACGGCGGATCACCAAACGCAAGAAGGCGGTCATTTCTGGCGGTCTCCACCCGCACTATGCCGATGTGATCGGCACCGTCACCCGGTTCACCGATGATGATATTGTCCGTGCGCCGGTGGATGTGACCGGCAGCGAGGACCTTGTTTCGCTTGTGGATGAAGACACGTCCTGCGTTGTGGTTCAGAACCCCAGCCTGTTTGGCCATGTGCGGGACTTACGGCCCCTGGCGGACGCTGTCCATCAGGCAGGGGGCCTGCTGATCGTGGTGGTGACCGAGGTGGTCTCCCTTGGCGCCATCGTTCCGCCTGGTGAAATGGGGGCTGACATCGTGGTCTGTGAAGGCCAGTCCATCGGCAATGGTCTCAACTTTGGCGGGCCGTACCTTGGTCTTTTCGCGACCCGGCAGAAGTATGTGCGCCAGATGCCCGGGCGAATTTGTGGCCAGACCGTGGACGCTGATGGCCGGCGCGGGTTCGTGCTTACGCTGTCGACCCGCGAACAGCATATCCGGCGGGAAAAGGCCACCAGCAACATCTGCACCAATTCCGGGCTGTGTGCGCTGGCGTTTACGGTACACCTCGCGCTGTTGGGCGAAGCAGGGCTCAGGCGGCTGGCCCAGATCAATCACACGCGGGCTGCGATGCTGGTCGATAAGCTGGCCGCTGTGCCGGGCGTCGAGGTGGTGAACGACACATTCTTCAACGAATTCACCGTGCGCCTTGATCGTCCGGCAGCCCCCGTCATTGAGGAATTGGCCCGGCGCAAGGTGCTGGCCGGCGTTCCGGTTTCGCGCCTGATCCCGGGCGACGAGCGACTTGCCTCTCTGATGCTGGTGGCCAGTACCGAGGTCAACCGTGAGGCCGACCAGGATGTTTTCGCTGCGACGCTGAGTGAGGTGTTGTCATGATGAATAGGCAGGGACGGCCCACGGCTCCGGGCGAGGCGACGGCTGGCGCCACAACGGCGATGACCTTTACTGGTCACCGCGGGCTTGAACATGAGGAACCGCTTCTGTTCGAACTGGGTGACCCGGGCCGTTCCGGTGTCGATCTGCCGGTCATGGCGTCGGCTTCGAACCGGTTGGGGGGGCTTGAGCGCACGCAGGCAATCGGACTGGCCGGGTTGTCGGAACCCGAAGCGGTTCGACACTTCACCCGCCTGAGTCGCAAGAATTACGCCATCGACATGGGAATATTTCCGCTCGGTTCGTGCACCATGAAACACAACCCGCGGCTCAACGAAAAAATGGCGCGGCTGCCCGGGTTTGCTGACATTCACCCCTTACAGCCCGAATCCACTGTGCAGGGCGCGCTTCAGGTGATGGATGTCCTGGGACACTGGCTCAGGACGCTGACCGGTATGCCCGCCGTGGCGCTGTCGCCGAAGGCTGGGGCGCATGGTGAGCTCTGCGGGCTGATGGCGATCCGGGCCGCGCTTGAGGCGCGCGGGGACGCCCGGTCGGTGGTCCTGGTGCCCGAATCGGCCCATGGGACCAATCCGGCCACCGCGGCGCTGTGCGGCTATCAGGTCAAGTCGATCCCGGCCAATGATCGGGGCAGGGTCGATCTCGGCGCGCTGCGCGAAGAGCTTGGCCCCGATGTGGCAGCGTTCATGCTGACCAATCCCAACACCTGCGGACTGTTCGAGGATGCGATCCTGGAGATCGCCGACGCCGTGCACGGGGCGGGCGCCCTGTTTTATTGTGATGGCGCCAATTTTAACGCCATCGTTGGCAAGGTCCGCCCGGGGGATCTGGGGATTGACGCCATGCACATCAATCTGCACAAGACTTTTTCCACCCCCCATGGCGGTGGCGGTCCAGGCAGCGGTCCGGTGGTGTTCTCGGAGGCGCTCGCGCCCTATATTCCGGTGCCTAACGTGGTTCACGGCCCGGACGGTCTGAGGCTTGTTGAACAAGTGAACGAGACCGACGCCAGTTTCGGAAGGCTGACCGCCTTTCACGGGCAGATGGGAATGTATGTGCGCGCGCTCGCCTACATGCTAAGCCATGGCGCCGATGGACTGCGACGGGTGGCCGAAGACGCCGTATTGGCGGCCAACTATGTGCTGGCAGGGCTGAGCGAGGAGCTCACCCCGTCCTTTGAAGGTCCGTGCATGCACGAGGCCCTGTTCGATGACCGTTTCCTGAAAGGCACCGGGGTGACCACCCTCGACTTTGCCAAGGCGATGATCGACGAAGGATTCCACCCGATGACCATGTATTTCCCTCTGGTGGTTCAGGGGGCCATGCTGATCGAACCCACAGAGTCCGAGAGCAAGCGAACTCTGGACGAATTCATCGCAGCGATGGTCAGCCTGGCCCGGGCGGCAAAAAGCGGAGACGTGGAGCGGTTCAAGCGCGCCCCCGCCCTTGCTCCGGTCCGGCGGCTCGACGAGACAACCGCGGCCCGCCGACCGGTTCTGCGTTGGCTGCCCGAAGAATCGGAAGAGGCCGCCAGGTAAGGGGGCAGGCAAGAGATTAAGGGAATATTAAGCGGTCTCGGGCATCATTAAGGGCATGATCCGGCTTGGAAAGGTTCCGCCGGTTCTGAAAGGGTCCAGGCCAATGACTCATTTTCTGGTCACCGATGAGAAGCCGGACGGGTACAGGCTTGAGGATATCCTCAGCATACTGCGCCGCGACATTATCAAGCGTTCGACCAAGATCATGGACGACGAACGCCCGGAGGCCAAGGCTGTTCTGAATAACAGCATTCGTGTTCTGGGACTTTTGTCGGAATGCATTAGCATTGCCGAAGACAGCACCCGGATTCTGGAAAAAAGCTTCGGAAAAAGCGTCGAGGGCAAGCCCCGGATCGGCAAGCCGTAAGGTCACCGGCTCCACGCCAAGACGACGAAGCCCCGGGGCGATGGACCGGGGCTTCGTTTTTCGAGACTGGTCGGCGCTGATTCTAGGGGCCGGACCCTAGTGCAGTTTTTTGTCCACTTGCGCGATGGCGTCATCCACAAGTGCGTTTCGTTGGTCGTCAGACAGCTTTTCAGCAAGAATCTGGCGAGCCGCGGCGGTGGCCACGCGCGCGACGACAATGCGGACTTCCTTGACAGCCGCGGCTTCGGCCTGGGCGATTTTCTCCTCGGCCAGCTCCATG
>RFJA01000050.1 GCA_003695065.1 Alphaproteobacteria bacterium | reverse complement strand
TCGTCATCGAGGCGATCCACGATTCTGAAATCGTCCAGGTGCACAAAACAATCGTTCAGCTGCGGGTCGCTGAGAGATTCTTCATCTTCAGAGATCTCGTCTTCCGAATGAACTTCGCTCTCCTTTGGTTTCAGCCAGAAGACCGACCTGCGCGAGTAGTTTCCCGGCGTCTTGGTTCCTCGAATTCGTGCGCCGCTTTCAAAGGCTTCGAAGAAAGCTTCCCCGCATTTGCGACAGGTCATCAACCGGAATCGTTCCTGGTCGGTGGATTCATCCCGGAACACCCTAGCAAAGCGTATATCGGCGAATCGATCAGACGATTCCGATTCGCCCGCTAGGCGAATAGTGGCGTCCTCAATGCCCGTGACAAAGAAGTGGTAACGCGCTGGAAGAAGCGGATAGCTGAATTCGTTTTCTCGTGCAAAGGAGCCCACTGAGATCATTCCTTTCAAGCCCTCCTCCGCAACGGATTCATCAATACCGGGAAACACAGCAGCGGCAAGTCGGCGGAAGGGAATGTATTTCTCGGAAGCCAACAGCTTGGCGACCTTCTGCACATTCGGATCCCCGGCGAAATGGGCGCACAACGCTGGTTTCAACGGTTTGTTCTCGTCCAACAGGCAGTCCGCCGTGGCGTCTATCACCATTTCGTTCCAATGGTTCGTAGTCCATCCGGCCTCCGGCTCCTCACCTTGTCTCATTGATGTCAGGATTTCATGGAGCTTGGCCCAATCTTTAGCGTCCAGTGCCTCGGCGTTTTTGCATTTGGAGAGCAAATGATGGGGTTTGCGAACCGCGGTGAGCGGAAGCGGGAACTTTGATCCGAAAAGATCGCCCGCAAATTGTGCAATTTTTTCAGCCGCTTCCCGCTCCTGTGAAAGACTCGCGCTCGTACCGATAAACAACGGCTGTTTCCCCTTACTGCAATATCGGGCCTTCAGCTTGCGCAGGAGGAGGGCCACTTCGGTTGCCTGCGCACCGGCATAGCTGTGGATTTCGTCGAGTACGACGAATTTCAGGTCCGCTCCCTCGAACAGGCGTCGGTTTTTGGGCAATAGGAGAAGGTGTTCCAGCATGGCGTAGTTGGTCACCAAAATATGGGGTGGCTCCTCCAGCATCTGGTCACGGCTGATCTTCCAGTTGTCGGGAATCTCGCCTCCAAGGGACTCCATCAAGGGTCTGTTCTCCTCGATGGATGCACGCGCTCGTTCCGTGTCATGCTCAGTCTGTCCTGTGTAGCGGCCGACGGTCAGGCCAAATTCCTTCAGCGTACCCGCGATCACCGGCAGAAGGCGGTGGTAGAGCTGATCATTTGCCAATGCGTTGAGCGGATAGATCAAGAGCGCGCGAACGCCGGCATCTCCGTCAATGTCCGCCCTTAGCAAGGCGTCCAGAACCGGATACAGGAAACACTCGGTTTTGCCCGATCCCGTGCCGGTTGCAACCAGCAGGTTTTTTCCTTCCTCGCAGATAGTATGGATCGCCTGTGCCTGATGCTGGTGTAGCGGACGTTCGTATTCCGCTCGCGCGAGTTTGGCGAAGCCTTGGTGCAATACCCCTCGGTCGACAAAGTCCTTCAATGACTCTCCCTTGGGGAAGTCTGGCAAAGCCTCGACGTATGGGCCTTTAACCAGTGTATCCTTGGCGCTGAGCTTTCGTTCGGCTTCGGCCTTCAGCGTTGGGAATCGGCTACTGATGGGCAACGCCGTCATTAAGTATTTTTGCACCCGCTGCTGCAGGTCCTCATGCAGTTGAATTGGATCGATCTCCCTCATGAATTCCGTGCCTTTGGTTTCAACAACAACTCCCAGAACAACATGAAAAAAGCGAACACTTCCGGCCCCAATCCCAGCACCAGACTGAGGCGATCGCAGATATCCTCCGCAGTTGCATCGTCGGTCTTGAACAGGTCAACAAGGTGCTGGAGATACTCTTCCCCGGTCAGCAGCCCTCCGGCCGCCAGGCGCCCGAGTCCAGCCACGGCGCACAACACCAGGGCCGCCTCTTCTGCCAGGTCCATTTCCACAATCTGATCAAAGTGGAGTATTTGTTCATCCTGCTGCATGGGTATCCCGGTATTGCGGTCCAAGGCTGGCCAGACTCGAAATACGCGATTTTTGGCCAGACGAATCCATCCGGAATATTTCGCCAGTTGACGGTAGGCTGTCTCATCGTTCCGGACTTCCTCAAAGGGCCGCAGGCGACGATTCAGCGGACGGACCGCTTCCAACAGGTGTCGTGGCGAGAGCAGACTGAATGCGGACTCACGCTCGCGCGTGCGTTGGTATCTCTCAAAGGCAGACCGAAAACGCTCGGACAATCTGCGGTGGTCAAAATCGGCAAACTCCGGTGCTTGATTGGCGGCAACCATGGGGGCGTTGGCAAAACACAGGTAAAGCTCCATGTCCACCGCCGTAGGATGTTCCCTTACGAACACGGCCAGGCTTTCGTAGCCTGCCGACAACTGTAGCTTCTCAAAGCACCGCTCGGTCATGCCCTCCCCCTTTGGTTTCGGGAAGAATCGTCCAGGCAATGCCAGCAACCTGACCTGATGTCCCATCAACAGGGCCGAAAGCACGCTCAGCGTCTCGCGCTCCTTCCGGGCCAAGCCGTAGAGGGCCCGTTCAGCGAACAATCGACAGCGATCGTCATCAGCTGAACTGAAAGCCGATTGGCAAAAGCCGTGATACGCCGTCTTGATCCACGCCACATGCGGCCACACCTGGGACGGATACTTGAACAAGAGCGCGCTCTGAAACTTTTCGATGGCTGCTGCCACGTCCTCGATGGATTCCGGCAACGGCATCTCCTCCGTCGCGGTAGTTCCGTAGGTCCGGGCCAAGGCCCAGCTTAGAAACTGACCCCAATAGTCTCCCTCGCCCTTGTTGACCAGTAGCGCGGAAATCGCCAGTCGAACGTCCGACAAGTTGTGCCTTTCGGCCACCTTCAGCGGGAACCAGGTCCCGGTGGCTTTCTTGCAGATGGCGAAATCCAGAAAGTAAAGGCCGCCTTCCGAATTCAACGTCTCCGCATCCACCGAAACGACCAGATCGTTGTCGGCGGGTTCCAGCTTCATACGGATCGGTTCGGAAAGGCCAGGAACTGCTAACTCGCGACTGCCCGCCTCGAACGGCATTTCCCATTTCCAAACTTCATCGCTCCGGGATGCGAAGTTTCGGGCTGTGACCCGCAACTGACTGATCGAGTCGCATCCGAGCCGGAAGCTGGCCTTCGTGTGTCCGCTATCCGTCCCCGGCTCAAAGGTGAGGTCTCGGGCCACCGACGCCCGCGCGAATGAAAACAGGTCCACTTCGTTTCCGAGTGGATCCCGCGCGACGATGGTCCCCGCATCACCGTAATCTCCCAACAGAGCCGCAGCGGGCAACCGATACTTCGGCCGATAATGCGTGAGACGCGTGAGGTGTGAGTTTCCGCAATACAGATCCCAATCGCACTGATCGCCGGACACCAGACGCACCTCCTGTTGAAAGACCGAGTTGATCTCGAAGCTGTCTCCCAGCTGAAGATGCTCCTCGGCGTAATTCTCGGTTGAGTAAACGCTGATCCACAGTCCCGGTTTGCTCAAGAGAAACACCTGGTACGGCCTGGTGATAGCCAGCGATACCACCGGCCCGGGATGCTGTGGATTGATCTCCAGACCTGCCTCCTCCCTTCTCAACCCCGTCGAGTTGTCCCAATCGATGTTCCGCGGCATTTCGGAACACCGAAAGCCCTCCGCCTTGGAAACGGAGTCCAACCCCTTCCAATAATAAAACTTCGCGCCAAAACTCCGCGATTTGACGTTTCCGCGAATTTCCAACTGGTGAATACCAGATTCAACTCCATCGAGGAACGGCTGGATCAGGCAATCCCACAGCTCGAAGAAGCAAAAGGCGCCGTCGGTGTCCGGTTTCAGGAGCGCGATTTCCATAGGTTCCACTCCGGTGGCGGCCGGATTTGAAACCGACATGACGATTTCCTCGTTTTCACCGAGAGCTTCCTCCGGAACATGAGCGAGCACGTCCAGCGGTTCGCCAAAAAAGATGCGCTGCCCGTTGCTGTCCGTAAGCACATTGGAATCCGGTCCACCAACGCGAATGCCGGAAATAAGTCGGGGACGAATCGAGATCGTTCGCTCGCCGGCATTCACTGTCAATGGATCGTCTCTCGCATCCAACGGAAGCTGACCATAACGGTGCCCGTCGGCTGAAAGCTGAAACAGCTCATCGTTATCGGTGGTGCAGTTTCCAGCGAGAACGAGCGTGTAGTCGCCAGGGTTTATCTCCACATCGACGTCCCGCTCTCCACGAATCTGCGGCAACTGCAGTTTTCTCCCATCTGACTCCCGAAAGATGAAGACCGGCTCATCGGGCGTCGGACGGAGCGGGACTTCGTATTCCTGGTCTTCAAACTCGTTGGCAAGTTGGCAGAGTCGCACCGTCACGGTGTCGCCTTGGAAATCCTGAATCGGAATCGTTCGCCGGCGCAGCGGGTTGATTCGACTGTGTTCGCCTGCTTCCCAGTAGGTCTGGTTGCGATCCACCAGCCGCGAGCTTTGGCGCGGCAACACCAGTTCGAATCCGCGTCCATCCGCCTGATAACGCAAATAGGGAGACCGGAGGTAATCCGCCCCGGCGTTTTCGAACGCGCTGCGGATCGGCTCACGCAGGTGCGGGGGCAGCAGATTGAATTTTTCGTTTATGACGGCCCGCATGACCGCCTTGGCCACCAAGGGGCCGACCTCTGACTGGAGTGTGGTAGCGAGGCGACGCTGACCCGGCGGCACCCTCGCGGCCAAACATCTTGAAAACTCCAGTATCCGAG
>RFJA01000049.1 GCA_003695065.1 Alphaproteobacteria bacterium | reverse complement strand
GTAATGGTGAGCCGACTGACGGCGCCGATGGACGGCAGCGCCTCCCCCCGAAAACCGAGCGTTGCGATATTCACCAGATCATCGTCCGGCAGCTTCGACGTGGCGTGACGTTCGACCGCCAATTCCAGTTCGGCGGCGGTCATGCCGCA
Source organism: Alphaproteobacteria bacterium (assembly GCA_003695065.1). Taxonomy (GTDB): domain Bacteria; phylum Pseudomonadota; class Alphaproteobacteria; order Sphingomonadales; family Govanellaceae; genus J090. Next base: position 8,323 of record RFJA01000049.1, on the reverse strand, counting down.
CCCATCGTCAGTGACTGCAATCAATGACCGACCGCCATCCTCCAGCACCACGTCGATCCGGCTAGACCCGGCATCAATGGCGTTTTCGACCAACTCCTTGACGGCGCTGGCAGGGCGTTCCACCACCTCACCGGCGGCGATGCGATTGATCGTGTCTTCGGGCAAAAGCCGAATAACGGGGGACCCAGTCATGCGCCCAGATTAGGTGACGCAAGGTGGTCTGTAAACGCCCTCACGGGCCATCTGCAGGCGCCGTTTCAATGACGCCCCGAGGCTGGCCAACCACGACCCAGAACAGCTTGTCCGGGTGAAGCAGCGCGCGGGCGGCGGCGTTGGCGTCGTCCAGTGTTACCGCCTCGATATAGCCGTTGCGCTTCTGGACATAGTCAGGGCCGAACCCCTCGGCCTGAATGGCTGCAAGCTGCGCTGCGATGTTCCGACTGGTATTGAAGGTGAGCGGATAGGAACCGGTGAGATAGGTCTTCGCGTCCTCAAGCTCTTCGGCCGTGATGCCCTCGGCAACAATCTTCTCGATTTCCTGGCGAATCACCTGAATCGACTCGCCAACCCGCTCGTTCTTGGTGCCCACCGCGCCGACAAACAGGCCGCCATGGTCGAACGGCTGGAGGTAACTGGCCACCGAATAGGCAAGCCCGCGCCGCTCGCGCACCTCGTTTACCAAACGGGACGCGAAACCACCGCCGCCCAGAACATAATTCATGACATAGGCAGCGTACCAGCGCGGGTCATCGCGACGAATGCCGCCATGGCCAAAGTAGACGGTGCTTTGCGGCACCGGGCGCTCTATGATCCGAATGCCGGCCGGCGGATTGGCCTGCGCCGGGGGAACCGGCGCCAGGCTGGCTTTTTTCCGGAGCGGCGCCAGCGCCTTGTCCACCAGCACTCCCAGTTCTCCGGCCTCGATATCGCCCACCACGGCAACAATCACATTGTCTTGGGCGAACCGGGTGGCCGCAAAATCCTGCAAGTCGGCACGCAGGATACGGCCCACACTCTCGCTCGTTCCTTCAAGCGGCCTGGCGTAGGGGTGGCCCGGAAAGGTCGCTGCATACCATGCCCGGCGCGCCACCTGGGACGGGCTTTCATCACCCTGCGAGATCATTGCCCGCATCTGGTTGCGCACGCGCTCCACAGCGTCGTCGTCGAACCGGGGGCGGGTAAGCGCCAGCCCCATCAAATCGAACGCCTCGGCCCGGTTTTCCGTCAATGTGGCGAGGGCCACGGTAAACCGGTCGCGATCGGCGGCAAAGTTGAGCTTGATCGAAAGATCATCGAGACGCTGCTGGAACGCTTCCGAATCGAGCGATCCGGCCCCCTCGTCCAGCAGACCCGAGACGAAGGTGGCGAGTCCCTCCTTGCCCGGCGGGTCCTGGCTTGCTCCGGCATCCCGAAACACCAGATGAGCCGCAATCAGCGGCAGGCTGTGATCCTCAACATGCCAGACCGTGAATCCGCCCGGGGTCCTGACCACCGCCACATCAAGCGCGGCCTTGACCTGAATTGGGGCACAGGCACAGACGAGCGCCACCAGCCCGGCGCCGATGATCACCATCATTCGGGTCATCAGTCGGGTCACGGCGCATCTCCTGCACCTGAAGGCTCACGATCGACCGGCTTGGGCAACAGAAGACCGGTCACCGACCCCCTTTCGTCCAGAACGGTGCGTGCCGCTGCGAGCACCTCGTCCGCGGTGACTGCCCTGACCCGGTCCGGCCATGCCAGCACATCATCGACATCAAGCCCGGTGGTCAGCGCCCGGCCAAACATCTGGGCCATGGCCGCAATACTGTCGCGGGCGTAAACTGCATCGGCCACCAGCTTGCGCTTGGTGCGCTCCAGTTCGTCCTCCGGTACGCCGTCCTCGATCAGATCGGCGAGCACGGCCTCCACCTCCCGTTCAATCCCTTCCAGACTGGCCCGCGCCATGGCGGGGTCCTGCTCGGGCCGGGGATAGGCATAGATACCGAAACGACCCAGGTCATAGGCGGTACCCGTGTACCAGGTGCCGACCTCGGTCGCGAGCTCGGCATCCAGCACCAGGCGCTTGTACAGCCGGCTTGTGGGGCTGCCGCCAACAAGCTCGGAAAGCACCGCCAAGGCTTCCCCCTGACGGCCTTCGGCACGATGATAGCTTGGCGCCGTGTACACCCGCTCCCACACCGGCTGGCGCACCCGGGCATCACGCAATTCTACCCTTCGCGCCGCCACCGGCGGCGGCTCCACCGGTCGAACACGGGGCTCGACTGCCGCGCCTTCGATCGACCCGTAATATTTGCGGGCAAGCCTGTGCACCTCGTCCGGTGTGACGTCGCCCGCCACGATCAGGATCGCATTGGACGGCGCATAGTGAGCGGCATAGAAATCCATCACCGGCTCGTAGGCCAGACCCTGCATTTCCCGCATCCAGCCGATCACCGGCGTGCCATAGGGATGATGCAGATAGAGCACGGCCATCATCTGCTCGCCGAGCAGGGCAGAGGGGTTGTTGTCAATTCTCAGGCGGCGTTCCTCGATGATGACGTCACGCTCGGTGGCAATATCGTCGGGCCGCAAATCGAGATTGGCCATGCGGTCGGCTTCGAGTTGCATCATCAACTCCAGCCGGTCACGCGCAACGTTCTGGTAGTAGCCGGTGTAATCATAGCTGGTGAACGCGTTGTGTTGCCCGCCGTTCTTGGCAACGATTTTGGAAAACTCGCCATCTTTCAGGTTTTTGGTGCGCTTGAACATGAGATGTTCAAGAAAATGCGCGATACCGGAATAGCCGCGCGGTTCATCCGCGCTGCCCACGCGGTACCACACCATATGGGTCACGATCGGCGCGCGATGATCAGGGATGACCACCACTTCCATCCCATTATTGAGCGTGAAGGTATGAACCTCCGGACCGCTCCGGGAGTCGGCGGCCATGGCGGGCAGGCTCACACCCCATCCCACGGCCCATATGAACGCGAGGCCCGCAATAACCTTGCGCAGCATGGAGTGCACCATGAGCGCTTCCTTTACGGTTGGGCGGCGCTGTCGCCGCCGGAGGCGATATCGTCAGAAAATCCGCCACGCTCCGACAGGCCGAGCCCGTCCTCTTCGCCAATTCCCTGCGCACTCACATCATCGGCGGGGAGCGCCGGCATGGCTTGCACCGGCCTTGGCGGGAACAGTGCACGGTAGGCCATTTCCCGCGGATTCTGGTCCTTGAGCGCCAGTTCCTCGTCTGCGGGCGGACGCAAATTGAAATCCGGGGGCACCGCAAGCGGTCTTTTGGCCATCACTTCAAATTCGTCCGGCGGGCGCTTGGACAAGCCAAGGGCATCCGAAAGACCACCGCATCCTGCCAGCGTCACGCTGGCGATGGACAACACCACAACACTGAGCGGACCGGATCCGCGCCACAACATTTTCACGTAATTCATCCGTCCTGTCGATTGCGCTGCCCGTCGCAAGCAGCGTCACCCTCCTTGCCGGACAAGATAGCATCCCAAAGAAGCAACGCAACCCCAATGGTGATGGCGGCGTCGGCAACGTTGAAGACGTAGAAGGAATAGCCAAAGGCATGAAGCTGCACAAAGTCAGCGACAGCGCCGTGGACGATGCGGTCGATGATGTTTCCAACCGCTCCCCCGAGAATGAGCCCGAGTCCCAGCCCGGTCAGCCGGTCTTCAGCCTTTCTGAGCCAGACCACCACCGCAACGGCGATCGACGCGGTGATCGCAACCAGGATCCAGCGCGCCAAATCACTGTCCGCGGGCAACAGCCCGAAGCTGATTCCCCGGTTCCAGACCATGGTCAGATTGAAAAACGGGAGCACTTCGACCGTGCCGCGCGCCGGCAGCGCGAACACCTCGATGATCCACCATTTGCTCAACTGGTCGAAGAGCAGGACAAGCGCCGCGACGGCCAGCCCGGCCCTGAGCATCAAACGAGCTCTCCCACCGTCTCGGCACAACGCCCGCACAGGTCATCAGCGCCCTCGATCTGCCCAACCTCTGGCAAGACTTTCCAGCAGCGCTGGCATTTCTCACCCTCCGCCAGCTCCGTCACCACAGCCACACCCGGCACATCGTCAAGCCGGAAGGCGTCGGTTGGGCCTTCGCCCTCGACAATGTGAGCGGCGGAAGTGATGGCAATCTCGGCCAGATCTATGCCCTTGAATGCGTCGATATAGCCACTGTCCCTGACGTGAACAGTGACCCGCGCCTGCAGGCTCGCGCCGATACGCTTTTCGCGCCGGTCCACCTCGAGCGCGCCCGTGACCACACGGCGGAGCTGGCGGATTTTGCGCCACTTCCCGGCCAGGGCTTCATCCTGCCAGTCGTCCGGCACTTCGGGGAACAGGCGCAAATGCACGCTTTCCCCCTCGCCTGGGAAACGGGCAAGCCAGGCCTCTTCCGCTGTAAAGACAAGGATCGGCGCAAGCCATGCCGTCAGACAGTGGAACAGATGATCCAGCACAGTGCGCGCGGCGCGCCGGCGGGCGCTCATCCGGTCGTCACAGTACAGGCTGTCCTTGCGAATATCGAAATAGAAGGACGACAGATCGACGATGCAGAAATTGTAGAGCGCAACCGAGATCCGGGTGAAATCGAAAGTGTTGCAGGCGTCCCGAATCAGCCGGTCGAGCTGGTAGAGACGATGCAGAATCCAGCGCTCAAGCTCCGGCATTTGCGCCACGGGCAAGCGCTCGGCCTCTTCGAAGCCAGCCAGATTGCCCAGCAGGAAGCGCAGGGTGTTGCGCATCTTGCGATAGGCCTCGGTCTGTCCCTTGAGAATCTCGGGTCCGATCCGCACATCCTCGAAGTAATCGGTGGAGGCGACCCAGAGCCGCAGAATATCGGCCCCACTCTGGTCCATGAACTTCAAGGGATCAACCACGTTGCCCTTGGACTTGGACATCTTTTCGCCCTTGCCGTCGAGCACAAAGCCATGGGTCAGCACACTGTCATAGGGGGCGCGCCCCCGGGTGCCGCAGGCTTCGAGCAGAGACGACTGGAACCAGCCCCTGTGCTGGTCGGAACCTTCGAGATAGAGCGAGGCCGGCCACGCCAGATCCGGCCAGTTGCCCGACTCCAGCACGAAGCTGTGGGTGGATCCGGAATCAAACCAGACATCGAGAATATCTGTTACCTGCTCGTAGTCATCGGCATCATATTCGTTACCGAGCAGGTCTTGGGGCGGTGTCGTATACCAGGCATCGGCGCCCCCTTTGCGCACTGCGTCCACGATCCGCGCGAACACGGCCCGATCACGCAAGACCTCGCCAGTCTCCTTGTGGACAAATACGGTAATGGGCACGCCCCAGGCGCGCTGGCGCGACAGCACCCAATCCGGCCGGGTCTCTACCATCGCCTTCATGCGGTTCTTGCTTTGGGGCGGGACCCAGCGGGTATCCTCGATGGCCTTGAGCGCCTTGTCCCTGAGACCGTTCTTTTCCATCGACACAAACCACTGCGGGGTACAGCGATAAATGAGGTTGGCCTTGGAGCGCCAGGAATGAGGATAGCTGTGGCGAAAATCGTCGCTTGCCGCCAACAGCGCGCCCGCTTGCGCCAGGGCGTCACACACCGGCCCGTTGGCTCCGTTGACCTTGTAGACGTGGTTGCCACCCACCACCGGCCAGTCGTCACGGTAGCGCCCGTCCGGGCCAACGATGAACATCGGACCGATGTCATGGGCCTGGCACAAATAGAAATCATCCTCGCCATGGTCCGGCGCCATGTGAACCAGCCCGGTCCCGGCGTCGGTGGTGACAAAATCGCCGGGCAGCATCGGGCGCGGCTCGTCAAAGAACGCGCTTTGCCCTTTCCACGGATGTTCGCAGATGGTCCCGGCGAGATCAGCGCCTTTCAGGCGCTTGCCCGGCTTCAGGTCGTCAAGCCCGGTGCGCGCCTTGAAGGCGTTCGCCAGCGCCTCGGCTACCAGAATTCTGCGATCCCCGTCTTCAAGCACCACATAATCAAGGTCCTCGCCAAATGCGAGCGCCCGGTTGGCGGGAATGGTCCAGGGCGTGGTGGTCCAGATCACGGCGTAGGCGCCCACCAGTTCCGGGCAATTGGGGGCTTGCGTGATCCTGAACGCCACGTCGATCTGGGTGGAGGTGATATCCTCGTATTCGACCTCCGCTTCGGCAAGCGCGGTCTTTTCCACCGGCGACCACATCACCGGCTTCGCGCCCCGATAGAGGCTGCCATCCTCGGCGAATTTCAACAGCTCGGAGACGATCGTGGCTTCGGCCTCGAAGGTCATGGTGGTGTAGGGATTGTCCCAGTCGCCGCTGACACCAAGGCGCTTGAACTGTTCGCGCTGGACACCCAGCCAATGCTCGGCATAGGCGCGGCATTCGGCCCGGAAGTCGACCGGGTCCACTTCGTCCTTGTTCTTGCCCTTTTTGCGGTACTGTTCCTCAATCTTCCATTCGATGGGCAGGCCGTGGCAGTCCCAACCCGGCACATAGGGCGCGTCCTTGCCAAGCATCTGCTGGGAGCGCACGATCAGATCCTTGAGGATCTTGTTCATTGCATGCCCGATATGGATGTTGCCGTTGGCATAGGGCGGGCCATCGTGAAGAATGAACTTTTCGCGCCCCTTCGCAGCCGCGCGCAGACGGCCATAGAGACCCATTTCCTCCCACCGCCGGAGCATTTCCGGCTCGCGGGTGGGCAGGTTCGCCTTCATCGGAAAATCGGTGGCGGGCAGAAACAGGGTCGCCCGGTAGTCACTGGTCATGCCACTTGGCTCCTTCGCCAACACCCGTTGCTGAACGTCGAAAAATCCCGGCTCTTGTAGCAAGGCGGCTCAAGGTCTGTCGAGCAGATTTCTGCTCCCGGAAGCCGCCTATGACCGCGCCCTCTCCAGCCGGGGCAGGGCATATCGCTCGCGCGCCAGGTCGGGGTCCGCAAGCAGCTTTCGTGCGGTTTCGCAATCGGCGGCAATCTGGGCCTTGAGCGCTTCCACATCGGCGAATTTGCGCTCCGGCCGGATGAAGTCCACCACCTCGACCACAATGACCTGGCCGTAAAGGTCACCGGAGAAATCGAACAGAAAGACTTCCAGAGTCACGTCCTCCTTGTCGAAGGTCGGGCGCCGCCCGATGTTGGCAACCCCATCATAGACCCGCCGGTCGTCGCCACCGCCCAATTCCACACGCACCGCATAAACGCCAAAAGCCGGATGCAGATAATCGCTCATATCCAGATTGGCGGTCGGAAAACCAATGGTACGCCCGCGCCGATCCCCGGTCATCACATGCCCCTCGACCGTCCACCAGTGGCCAAGAAGATCGGTCGCCGTGCGGACCTGCCCCTGGCGCAGGGCATTGCGGATACGCGACGAGGAATAAGCCTCCCCTTCGCCCTGGAACCTGACCTTTTCCACGATGGTAACGCCAAAGTCCTCCATCAGCCCCATCCAGCGCAGCACGTCGGCACCGCCGCCACGACCTTTACCGAACCGGTAGTCGAAACCGGCCACGGCATGGCAGATCTCCAGACCCTTGACCAGGATCTCGACCACGAAGTCCTGAGCCAGCATATTGGCGAGCGCCGCGTCAAAGGACAGGACGAAGAAATTGTCGACGCCGAACACGTCAAGACAGTGGGCCTTGGTCCTGAGCGTGGAAAGACGGAAGCTCGGCCCGTCGGGATTGAAGTAACTGCGCGGATGGGGTTCCGTGGTCAGAACATTGAGTGGCACGCCCAGATGGTCGGCAACTTCGGCCGCCTCGGCAATAACCCTCTGATGCCCCTTGTGGAAGCCGTCAAAATTACCAAGCGCCACCACGCCGCCGCGCGCCGCGGCCGGAAGGTCATGACAATGACGGAAAAATCGCATTGCGGAGCGCGACCCTGGATCAACCGTTGCGGCTGTCGACCATGATCAGCGCCTCACCATCCAGCACCACCTTGCCCCCGACCTCGCAGACGCAGTCGAACGTGACCCGGCGCTTCTCCAAATTGATTGCCTTCACGGTAACACGGGCCGTCACCTCGTCGCCAATCCGGACCGGCGCCCGAAACCGCAGGCTCTTGCTCAGATAGATGCAGCCCGGCCCCGGGAGATCCGTCCCCAGCACGGCGGAGATATAGCTTGCCGACAAGGCACCGTGGGCTATCCGTCCTGCAAACGGTGTGGTTCTGGCATAGTCTTCGTCAAGGTGCAGCGGATTGGTATCACCGCTGATTTCGGCAAACTGCTCGATCGCCTCCTCCGTAACCGTCCTGGTGAGGCTGGCGGTCTGGCCAATCTCCAGGTCCTCAAGATAATACCCGTGAATCTGCGACATTCCGTTCTCTTTCCGGTTTCTGGTGCG
>RFJA01000048.1 GCA_003695065.1 Alphaproteobacteria bacterium | reverse complement strand
TCGGTGAAAGCCACCGCCCCGGCGGTGGTCAACAGGCCGACTTCGGTAATTTCTGTGCCTTCCAGCTTCTTTGTCGCCGCCGCCAGCGGGCGGGCGCGGACCAGAATGTCTTCCGGGTTGCGCCGGGCGATCGACTCGACCAGCGAGACCCCGTCAATCACCGGTTTGGTGTTGGGCATGGTCAGAATGGTGGTGACGCCGCCTGCAGCGGCCGCCTGACCGGCGGAAGCAAAGGTTTCCTTGTGTTCCGCGCCGGGTTCACCCACGAATACCCGGCTGTCAATGAAGCCGGGCGCCAGGCAATGGCCCTTGCAGTCGATGATGGCGGTATCTGATGGCGCATTCTGGGGCTTCACGTCACCCCCCGCGCGCACGATCCGGTCCCCTTCGATCAGCACGCCGCCAGTGGCGTCCAGACCGCTTGCCGGATCAAGCAGCCGGGCGTTGGCGAAAAGCGTCCGCTGGCCCGTCATGATAGCGCCTCGCTGGCGTGAGCCCGCCGGTTTCGGGTCAGCACGTCAAGGCAGGCCATGCGAACGGCGACCCCCATCTCGACCTGTTCCTGGATGGCGCTGCGATGAATGTCGTCAGCCACCACTGTGTCAATCTCGACACCCCGGTTCATCGGTCCGGGGTGCATGATCAGCGCGTCCGGCCGGGCCACCGACAATTTGTCGTAATCAAGGCCGTAGAGGTGGAAAAATTCGCGGACCGAAGGGAGGTAACTGCCTTCCATCCTTTCGCGCTGAAGCCGCAGCATCATCACGATATCGCAATCGCTGAGGCCCGTTTCCATGCGGTGATGCACCTCCACACCAAGGCGTTCTATGGCGGTGGGCAGCAGGGTTGGCGGCGCCACCACCCGGACCCGCGCTCCCATGGTGGTCAGCAGGTGAATGTTCGAGCGGGCGACACGGCTGTGCAGGATGTCGCCACAAATGGCGACCGTCAGCCCCTCGATCCGGCCCTTGCGCCGTCGGATGGTCAACGCATCAAGCAGCGCCTGGGTGGGATGTTCATGCCAGCCGTCTCCGGCATTGATCACCGCACCGTCGACCTTCTCGGACAGCAGCTTGACCGCGCCCGACTGGCCATGACGAACCACCAGGATGTCAGGGTGCATGGCATTGAGCGTAATCGCGGTATCGAGCAGTGTTTCGCCCTTGCGCACGGACGAGGTTGCCACCGACATGTTGATCACGTCGGCCCCCAGCCGTTTGCCGGCCAGTTCGAAGGACGTACGCGTCCGGGTGGAATTTTCAAAGAAAAGGTTGATCTGGGTCAGGCCGGCCAGGATCGCCTTGTTCTTGTTGGCCTGCCGGTTCTGCTCCACATAACCATCGGACAGATCCAGAAGATAGTTTATTTCCAGAGGGTTCAGCCCTTCGATGCCGAGCAGATGCTTGTGCGGAAATGCGCTGACGACGTCGCCTGCATGAGGCGCTGCGCTTGCCGGCTTTGGGGTATGATCGGTGCTCATTAAAGTGGAACTTATAAACGTCGCCATGGAGCAGGGCAAGGCCTCAATTCATGCCATGCTGGTCATGACTCGGCTGCACGAAGGAAGTCCAGCGCGCCCTGAAGAATGAAGCTTGCCGCCATCTTGTCCACAAGCTCGCTGCGCCGTTTCCGGGACCGGTCGGCGTCCAGCAGGACCCGTGTAACTGCCGCGGTTGACAGACGTTCGTCCCAGAAGGCAATGGGCAGATCGATGGCCTCGGCGCAGTTGGCAGCGAATTGGCGCACCGATTGGGCGCGCGGCCCCTCAGACCCGTCCATGTTGATCGGAAGGCCGACGACCAGTGCGCGAACCCGGTGCTCCGTAATGATCCCTTTCAGTCGAATCAGGTCTTCGGAAAACTTCCGCCGCCGGATCGTCTCAAGCGGTGTGGCGACCGTGCGCGTCGGGTCCGACAACGCTAGGCCGATGGTTTTCGCGCCCACATCCAGTCCAAGAACCCGGTCGCCGGTGGCCAGGGTGTCGTGCAGATCTTTCAGGGTGGTGACAGCCATGGCCGTTCTTTAGCGCAGTCCAGCGCGGAAAGATACGATATTCACGGCGCAGGAATACCATCATCGATCTGGGCGGAAACGGAACAGGATAAGAGGGAGATTGTCGGATAATCTTACACGTTACGGTTCGCCTGTTTAACGAAAATTACAATAGGTGTCTGTAAACAAAAGAGTTTTCATGTTCTGTTTATTCTGGATCGAAAATTGCTTTGAAAAGCCTGAATAGCCTTGGCGCTTGTCAATCGCCATTTTGGCAGCGTGCTTTGCGAAACGGAGAGTAAGATGGCGAGAACGTTTGTGAGAACTTGTCTGGTGGCTTTGGGGCTTGTGGGGTTTTCTCTCGGAGCCCAGGCCGGCACGCTGAACTACTTTCCGTGCCTGGATGTGGAAGGGCAGGGATTTGCAGGCATGCCCTGTACGGTGGGGCCCGACGATTTTGACCTGTCGCCACCTCATTCGGTCAATGACACCCAACTCGCCGTCGAGACCGTTCTGGACTATTTGTTTGGCGAGCCGGTGGCCATTACGGGATCCGTGACGGGCCTCGAAGGCGATCAGCCCGGGTTCGATTTCAACGTGGATGATATCACGAAGAAGCGTACCGTCACCGTAAAGCTCGATCAGAGCTGGACCTTTGCCACGGTCAAGGCTTCAACCTACTGGGTCATCTTCGATGTTCGGGGATTGACCGAAGTTGAGCTGACCACTGTCGGGTACATTGTGAATGACAAGAACGGCAAAGGTAAGAAGATCTCTCACGTGAGTTTCTGGAATCCGGACAATGGCAACAAAATACCCGTGCCGGCCACACTGGTCCTGTTGGGGGGCGGGCTGATTGGTTTGGGGCTTGTCCGGCGGCGCCGGTTCTAGGGTCCGGACCCCGGGCGGCTGATTTTTATCCCTCGCGAGCAAACGTCCACCCGAGCGGCGGACCCATGATTGGGCCGCCGCTTTTTCGTTGAGAGATCTGGCCGACGACACGGCGTTCTGGCGGCTTGCACGCCTGCAGGCGTGGTGCTAGTGTCCCGCGCGCAAAGGGTGACTCGCAGTCGTGAGGCCACGGTTCACATTCCCAATTCAGCGGGAGACGATCATGTCCATCGACAAGGCAACGGTCGAGAAAATCGCGCATCTGGCGCGGATCGAGATTTCCGAGGAGGCGCTCGGCCCGATGGCCGAGGAACTCTCGAATATCCTGACCTGGGTCGAGCAGTTGTCAAAAGTTGATACCGAGGGTGTGCCGGCGATGACCAGCGTGGTTGATGTTCGACTGCCGATGCGCGAGGACGTTGTAACCGATGGCAATTGTCGGGACGCCATTCTTGCCAATGCGCCGAAAACGGACCACGGCTTTTTTGTTGTACCGAAGGTAATCGAATAGCCATGACGGCACCTACGGATTTGACTCTGGCAGAGGCGCGCGCTGCGCTTGAGGCCAAAGAGATTTCTTCGCGTGAGCTGACCGAAGCCTATCTCCGCGAGATGGAGCTGGGGCGGACCCTGAATGCGTTTGTTGCCGAAACCGCCGACAAGGCACTGGCCATGGCCGACGCGGCGGATGCGGCGCTGGCCAAGGGCGAGGCTGGCCCTCTTGCGGGTATTCCTCTCGCGATCAAGGACCTGTTTTGCACCCATGGCGTCCATTCCCAAGCGTCAAGTCGTATCCTGGACGGGTTCAAGCCGCCATATGAGTCCACAGTGACGGCCAACCTGTGGCGAGATGGTGCGGTGATGCTGGGCAAGGTCAGCATGGACGAATTCGCCATGGGATCGTCCAACGAAACTGCCGCCGACGGGCCGGTAATCAACCCCTGGCGGGGCGAGGGATCGGACAAGAATCTGGTGCC